>CALXGZ010000241.1 GCA_944387975.1 uncultured Faecalibacterium sp. | reverse complement strand
TCTTTTCGGCCAGCAGCTTGCTGGCAGCCTCCAGGATGCGGGGGTCGCTGCCCTCGGTGAAAACGATGGTCTTGGGGTTCGCCTTCAGCTGCTCTACCAGCGGCGCAAACATATCTGCCATTTTGATTACCTCCGATAACTTCCAGTAAGATGACGCCGTGTTGGACACAACACGATCTTTCCCTTTTATTTTAACACAAGAAGCCAAAACTTCAATACAGAATTGTGATCTTTTATGAATTTTTGCGGTTTCGGCGCGAAAGGCCCCGCCCCCCTGCCCCGCGCCGCGCCCGCCGCGCTTGACAACGGGCCCAAAGCGTTGCAAAATAAAAGACGGGCCCCGCCTTCGGGCCGGGCACCCTTGTCAAAGAAAGAGGGAATGTGATGAAACGCAAGGCGCTGCGAGCCGCCTTCCCCTACACCTTGCCGATCTGCGTCGGTTTTCTGTTTTTGGGGCTGTCGTACGGCTTTCTGATGCGCAGCCAGGGGTTCTCCTTCGTGTACCCCTTGCTGATGAGCCTGTTCATTTTCGCGGGCTCGATGGAATTTGTGACGGTGGAGCTGCTGTTGTCGGCCTTCGCGCCGCTGCACGCCTTTTTGCTGGCGCTGATGGTCAACGCGCGGCACCTGTTCTACGGGCTGTCCATGCTGCAAAAGTACAAAAACACCGGCTGGAAAAAGTTCTACCTTATCTTCGGCATGTGCGATGAGTCCTTTTCGATCAACTGCACCGTCGCCCCGCCGGAGGGGGTGGACAGGGGCTGGTTCATGTTCTTCGTCACCCTGCTCAACCACATCTACTGGGTGACGGGGGCCACCGCCGGGGCGCTGCTGGGCTACGTCATCCACTTCGACACCACCGGCATCGAGTTCGTGATGACGGCGCTGTTCGTGGTCATGTTCCTCAACCAGTGGGAGGAGGCGAAGGACCACCGCCCCGCCCTGGTGGGGCTGGGCTGCTCGCTGGCCTGCCTGCTGCTCTTCGGCAGCAGCGGCTTCATCGTGCCGGCCATGGCGCTGATCATCCTCAGCTTCCTGCTCACGCGCAAAACCTTCGCGCAGGAGGTGAAGGCGCCATGACCATGACCGTCGCGCAAAGCGTGCTGACCGTGCTGGCGGTGGTCGCCGCCACCATGCTGACGCGCTTCCTGCCCTTCCTCATCTTCCCGGAGGGCAAGACGCCCCCGGCCGCCGTCACCTACCTGGGCACCGTGCTGCCCTATGCCGTGATCGGGCTGCTGGTGGTCTACTGCCTCAAGGACGCGGTGTTCACCGCCTGGCACGGCCTGCCGGAGCTGATCGCCATCCTCTTCATCGTGGCGCTGCACACATGGAAGAAGAACACCCTGCTCAGCATCGCGGGGGGCACCATCCTGTACATGATCCTGGTGCAGAATTTTTTCCGCTGAACGCAAAAAAGAAACACGCCGCAGCGTCCCATGCAGACGCCGCGGCGTGTTTCTTCTTATGATGAAGTGGGGATGTCTGTCTCAGCAGTCGCCGGCATAGTAGTACACGACGCGCAGGTAGTCCCGCCCATTGGGGACGACCAGGGTAAGGGGCAGCTCGCCGCGGTTTTGGCGGTACTGCGCCCGCAGGTCGTCCTGCAGCCGGTAAGCCCGGCGAAGGTCGGTCCGGCTGCCGTCCGGCCCGATCTGGTACACCGCGCCCTCGCAGCTGTTGACCACATCCAAAAAACGCTCCATGTTCAGGATATTCAATTTCATCATGCAGACCGCCTCGCTTTCCTGTATGCCGTTGCCGTTTACAGGTATCATTATAGTGCAGTCTGCGCGGGCAAGATAGCCTTATTCCCGCCCTGTTTTATCACGATCCTGCCATTTGCGGCGGTAGGCCGACGGGGTGCAGCCCATCGCCGCCCGGAACAGCTTGCCGAAATAGCTGCTGCTGCCCAGGCCGCAGGCGCGCCCGATCTCGGTGAGGGAGATATCCTCCCGGGCCAGCATCTGGCAGGCCATCTGTAAGCGGTACGAGCGGATACACTCCGCCGGGGTGGTGTGCAGGCAGTCGCGGAACAGCCGGAAGCACTCCCGCTCGCTGAGGTAGGCCGAGGCCGCCAGCGCCTCCACCGGGATCTTTTCGGCGTAGTGCTCGTGGATATAGACCAGCAGGGCCTTGACCTTTTCGCTGCTGCGGCCGGGGCGGGCGGGCCGGTCCAGCAGCGGGCGCGCCAGCTCGAACAGCCCCAGCCATATCTCGGACAGGGCGCTGCGCAGCCGTATCTCGTAGCCGGGCTGCCCCTCGGACAGGAAAAAGGCCGCGCGGATGCGCTGCAAAAGCGCCGCCTGCCGGGGGTCGCCGGGGCAAAGGGCGATCAGCTCCACCTGCGGCGCCGCCATCAGAGGCAGGACGTAGTTTTGGCTGATCCGGCTGCCCGGCTCCCCTGCGATGAGCGCGGGGTCGAACAGGTGGACCAGCTGCACGTTCTCCTCCCCCCGGCCCTGCGGCCGCGTCATGTGCAGCACGCCGGAATTGACAAAGCCGCCCGACCCCGCCGGGAACAGCGCCTTCCCCTGCGGGGTGTTGTATTCTAGCGCGCCGCCCTCCATATAGAACAGCTCGACGGCCCTGTGCCAGTGCCAGGGGACGAAGCGCTCCGGGTAGCGGTCCAGCTCCGCCCGCGTGGCAATGTAGGGGAAGTCGGGCGCAAAATCGGGCAGGCGCTCTTCCCTGCTGCCGGTATGGAATTCGATGCGGCGTATCTGCTGCATCCTCGCTTCCTCCCTTCATGGTACGAAAAAGCGCCGCCGGGCCGGTGAAAGCCTGGCGGCGTCCCGTTTATAGACCGGCTTCGCCGTCCGCCTCGTCCTCAAGGGGCAGCGGCGCGGCGGCGGCGGCCGCCGCCGCGGCCTGCCGGCGCTCGATGCGGGCGTTGACGGTCTCCTTCAGCAGGATATAGACCACCGCCATCACCGGGATGAAGAAGATCATGCCCAGGATGCCGAAGGCCGCGCCGCCCACCAGCACCGCGATGACCGTCCACAGCGGCTCG
>CALXGZ010000240.1 GCA_944387975.1 uncultured Faecalibacterium sp. | reverse complement strand
CGCGGGGCTGCTGCACGTCGGGCATGTTCACCGAGTGGGTGATGTTGCCGTTGCGCAGGTAGTCGCTCAGCTCCTGGGCGGCCATGATGGCGCAGTTGTCCTCGGCCTCGGGGGTGGAGGCGCCCAGGTGCGGGGTGCAGATGACGCCGGGCTTGCCCAGCAGCTCCTCGGCGGCAAAGTCCGTCATGTAGGCCGAGACCTTGCCGCTTTCCAGCGCGTCGAGCAGGGCGGCGTTGTTCACCAGCTCGCCGCGGGCGTAGTTCAGCAGCTTGACGCCGTCCTTGCACAGGGTCAGGGTCTGGGCGTTGATGGTGTCCCGCGTGGTGGGCAGGTAGGGCACGTGGATGGTCAGGTAGTCGCACAGGGGCAGCATGTCGTTCAGGTTGACGCAGTGGTGCACGCGGCGGCTGAGGCTCCAGGCGGCGTCGATGGAGATGTAGGGGTCGTAGCCGTAGACCTCCATGCCCAGGCTCAGCGCGCAGTTCGCCACGCGGGAGCCGATGGCCCCCAGGCCGATGACGCCGAGGGTCTTGCCGGCGATCTCGTTGCCGACGAACTGCTTTTTGCCCTTTTCGACGTCCTTTTTCAGGTTGGGGTCCCCGGCCAGGCCCTGGGCCCAGGCCGCGGCGGCCGGCACGTTGCGGCTGCCTGCGATCAGCATGCCCACCACCAGCTCGGCGACGGCGTTGGCGTTGGCGCCCGGGGTGTTGAAGACGACGATGCCCTGCTCGCTGCAGCGCTCAAGGGGGATGTTGTTCACCCCGGCGCCCGCGCGGGCGATGGCCAGCAGGTTCGGCTTGAAATCGGCGTTCAGCAGGTCGGCGCTGCGCACCAGGATGCCGTCGGGGGCGTCGGTCTCCACCGCCACCTCGAAGAGGTTTTTGGGCAGCTTTGCCAGGCCGACGGGGCTGATGGCGTTCAGTGTCTGGATGGTAAACATAGCGGCTCTCCTCCCTCAGGCGTTCGCTTTGCGGAACGCTTCCATAAACTCGACCAGCTTGTCGATGCCGGCGGGGGGCATGGCGTTGTAGATGGACGCCCGCATGCCGCCCACCAGGCGGTGGCCCTTCAGGTTGACAAGGCCCGCGGCCGCGGCCTCGGCGCAGAACTTCTTGTCCGTGTCGGGGTCGGGGCTGGTGAAGGTGACGTTCATCGTGCTGCGGTAGCGCGGCTCGACGGGGTTTTTGTAGAAGCTCTGGCTGTCGAGGTAGTCGTAGAGGACCTTGGCCTTGGCCTCGTTGATCTGCTGCATGGCCGCAAGGCCGCCCACCTCGTGCTCGAGGTAGTCCACCACAAGGCCCGTCATGTAGATGCACCAGCAGGGGGGCGTGTTGTACATGCTGTCCTTGCCGATCAGGGTGGTGTAGTTCATCATGGTGGGGACGCTGCCGGCGGCGTGGCCGAGCAGGTCCTCGCGGATGATGGCGATGGCCATGCCGGCGGGGGCGACGTTCTTCTGCACGCCGAAGTAGATGCAGCCGTACTGCGTCACGTCCACCGGGCGCGAGAGGATCATCGAGCTCATGTCCGCGACGAGGGGCACGCCGTCCACCGCGGGCAGCTCGACGTACTGGGTGCCGAAGATGGTGTTGTTCTGGCAGATGTGGATGTAGCTGGCGTCGGGGCTGTAGGGGATGGCCTTGACGTCGGGGATGTAGGTGAAGTTTTTATCCTTGCTGGAGGCAACGACCTTCACCTCGCCGAATTTGGCGGCCTCTTTGGCGGCCAGGTTCGAGAAGTTGCCGGTGACGATGTAGTCGGCCTTGCCGGTGGTCATAAAGTTCAGCGGCACCATGGCGAACTGCTGCGTCGCGCCGCCCTGGAAAAAGCCGATCTTGTAGTTGTCGGGGATCTGCATCAGGCGGCGCAGGCCGGCCTCGGTGTTGTGGATGATCTCCTCGAACCACTTGCTGCGGTGGCTCATCTCCATGACGCTCTGGCCGCTGCCGTGGTAGTCCAGCAGCTCGGCCTGGGCGGTCTTGAGCGCCTGCTCGGGCAGCATGCTGGGCCCGGCGCTGAAATTGTAAACTCTGGCCATAGTGAATTCCCTCTTTCTCTTGTCGTATGCGAAGGCCCTGGGGCCCGTGTGTCTTGACAGGGATAGTATAAAGGTTTTGGCGGGGCAAAAACAAGAGCTCTTTTGCACAAAAAGCGGCCGCGGCGTGGGCTGTGCGGTCACAGAACACACAAATGTGCGCACTACGCGCACAATATCCCATACAAACATAGGAGATAGGGCGCAAAGCGGCCCGGAAAGCATGAAAAAAGCCTTGCGAAAGGGCCGCAAGGCTGCTATACTGGGTAAAACCGCTACAAATGTAGAGACAAAAAGCGAGGAGGAAGGGCCATGTACGGGATACCGTCGAGCTGTAAGCCGCTGTCGGCGGCGGAGGAGCAGGTGCTGCTGGCGGTGTGGGAGGCCGCGGGCAGCGCCGCGCGCCCCGTCACGCGCAGGCAGGTCAGCGGCTGCCTGGCGGACAAGGGCTGGGCGGAGGGCACGGTGCTGACCTTTTTGACGCGGCTGGAGGCCAAAGGCTGGCTGCGCGCCGCCAAGGAGGCGAACCGCAACCTGTACGCCCCCACCGTCACAAAGCGGGCCTACGGCGTGGCCTGCATGCGCCAGCGGCTGGATACGTTGTTCGGCGGGGACCTGGCGGCGGCGGTGCGCGCGCTGGTCAGCGAATGCGCAGCCAGCCCCGCCCAGCTGGAGCGGGCGGCCGCCGAGATCGAGGCAAAGCGCGCCGAGGCGGAGGAGTACGACAGCTACGACGCCTTCTTTTAAAAGGGCGGGGGGCGGTCAGTCCATGCCGGCCTCGATGGTGCGGCACAGCGCGCCCAGGTCGCTGCCGGCCAAAAACTCGAAGCGGACCGTGCCAAGGCCGGCCAGCCACAGCTGCAGCTCGCCGTCCAGGTCGGCCAGGCCCGCCGACTCGATGGCGTAGGCCTGCACGCGCCGGTAGGGCAGCACGGTGAAGGCCTTGCGCAGCCCGGTGACGCCCTGGATGTTGACGGCGATCAGCTTGCGGGTGGTGAACACCACGCCGTCGCGCACGCTCTGGTAGGTCTGGACGATGGCCTCGTCGGGGGCCAGCAGGGGCTCGACCAGGCGCTCGAGCTTGGAGTCGCGGACGGGGCGCAGCTTGAGGTAGGTGGGGTTTTCAAAGTCGATCATGGGATGGGCACCTCTTTCGTTACGGTTTGTGCGCGCAGGATGGCCAGCGCCCGGCGGCAGTCGCGGCGGCGCAGGCCGCGGGCCGGGTCCACCGGGGCCAGATAGGGCCGCAGGGCGGGCGCGGCGTCGAAGTCGGCGGGGCGGTCGTCCAGGATGGCGCAGGGCGTGCCGGGGTGGGCGGCCAGCCAGGCGGCGACCTCCTCGCCCTTGGTGGCGCCGAGGATGGGCGCGATGTCCGCCACGGGCGCGCCGTGGGCCGCCAGCGCGGCGTACAGGTTTTGCAGGATGCGCGCGGCCACGGGGTCGCCGTCGCCGAGGCTGTAGCGCCAGGACGAGGCCAGCACCACCCGCGCGCCGCTGCGGCGCGCCAGCCGCCCCAGCCAGAACAGCGCGATGGGGTCGAAGCGCTGCCGCCAGACCGGCCGGCGGGCCAGCCAGTCCAGCCGGACGCTGAGGGGGGTGCACAGCACGCCGTCCACATCCAAAAAGAGCACGGGCTGCCGCATGGTGGGGACGCCTCCTTTCCCCTTTATGATAGCACAGCGCGCGGCGCAGGGCAACTGCCGGTTGACGCGGCGCGCCAAACGCGGTATACTATACCCGTTGCCGGGGTGTTGCGCAGTTGGTAGCGCGCCTGCTTTGGGAGCAGGAGGCCGCGAGTTCGAGTCTCGCCACTCCGACCAGATGCAAACCCGCATGGATGCTTGGAAGTTGAGCGTCCGTGCGGGTTTTTTTACACCCCTCTCAGTCTCGCCGCCCTTACGGGCGTCTCGCCAGCTCTCCCACAGGGCGAGCCAAGCGTAACTGCGTCGAACACGGCGAACTGGGTGGTAAGGCGGAGCCGGGCTTGTCATGGTTTGCATGGTTTACATGGTTTTTTTAGGTGCCATGGGTTGACATGTTTTGGGCCTTTTTGGGGCCTTTCCCAGGGGGCTAGAAAAAACATGAAAAGCATGTAAAACATGGCTTTTAGGGCGGGGGGCTCCGTCACGGCCGCTTCGTCATGTTTTGGCCCTTTTTAGGCCCTTTCCCAGGGGGCTAGAAAAACCATGAAAAGCATGTAAAACATGACGTTTATGGCAGGCGGGTTTGCGGATGATGGCGGGGTGCGGCTCCCGGCCCATGGGGCTTGTCCTCTGGGTCAGCCGCCCCGCCGCGCACCCCTCTCAGCCTCACTTCGTTCGGCAGCTCCCCCGCGGGGGGAGCCAAGTGTAACTGCGTCGAACGCGGCAAACTGAGTGGTAAGGCGAAGTTGCTGCGCGGGTATTGCTTTTTAGGTGCAGCTTGATACAATAGATGTACGATATACTTCTTTACCATGAAGTGGAGGGGTGCACCCATGTCAGACAGCCAGCACAACAAGCTTTTGCCACAGGCCCGACAACTGCGACGGGATATGACGCCGCAGGAACGCAAGCTCTGGTATCTGTTCCTGCGGGGGTATCCTGTTAAAATATATAAGCAGAAGATTATCGATTCGTTTATTGTGGATTTTTACTGTCACGCCGCCCGGCTGGTGATCGAGGTGGACGGCTCTCAGCATTACACCGGGCAGGGGTCTGCCCATGATGATGAGCGGACAGCCATCCTGCAAAGCCGGGGATTGAAGGTGCTGCGGTTCAGCAATGCAGCCATCGACCTGCGTTTTCCCTCTGTCTGCAAGATTATTCAGGAAGAGATACAGCGGCGCATCAACACACTGTGAAACTTCGCCTTACCACCCAGTTCGCCGTGTTCGACGCAGTTACACTTGGCTCCCCCCGCGGGGGAGCTGGCACAGGGTGCGTAAGCGCCCTGTGACTGAGAGGGGAGCCAGGGCAGCCCCCCGCCCTAAACGTCATGTTTTACATGCTTTTCATGGTTTTTCTAGCCCCCTGGGAAAGGGGCAAAAAAGGGCCAAAACATGTCAAAGCATGGCCCAGCACCCCTCTCAGCCTCACTTCGTTCGGCAGCTCCCCCGCGGGGGGAGCCAAGCGTAACTGCGTCGAACACGGCAAACTTGGTGGTAAGGTAAAGCCCTGAGAAACTTCGCCTTACCACTTAGTTGGCCGGAGACCCACGGGCGTGCACTTGGCTCCCCCCGCGGGGGAGCTGGCACAGGGTGCGTAAGCGCCCTGTGACTGAGAGGGGAGCCAGGGCAGCCCCCCGCCCTAAACGTCATGTTTTACACACTTTTCATGGTTTTTTTAGTCCCTCGGGAAGGCCCCAAAAAGGCCCAAACCATGTCAACCCATGGCACCTAAAAAACCATGTAAACCATGCAAACCGTTGCCTGCCGTGGAATCGTGGAAACGTTGCTATCGTGGAACTTTACCTTACCACCAAGTTCGCCTTGTTCGACGCAGTTACACTTGGCTCCCCCCGCGGGGGAGCTGGCGAGACGCCCGTAAGGGCGGCGAGACTGAGAGGGGTGCCGCGGCCCGCCCCCAACTTGATTTTCTCTTGAGATTTGCCCCGGGCACTGGCCGGGGCGGGCGGGCTGTGCTACAATAGGGGGGAATGGAGGTGCGCGCATGCGTGATACGATGGACGGTCTGGACCGCAGCATCCTGATCGTGGACGACGAGGCCGAGCTGCTGGAGATGGTGCGGGGCGTGTTTTTGCGGGCGGGCTACCGCCAGGTGCTGACGGCCGCGGACGGGCCGCAGGCCCTGGCCCTGTGCGCGGCCAGCCGGCCCGATATCGTCATCCTGGACGTGATGATGCCCGGCATGGACGGCTTCGAGGTGCTGCGCCAGCTGCGGCGGCACAGCAGCGTGCCCGTGCTGATGCTGACCGCCCGCGGCGAGGCCGAGGATAAGTTCACCGGCTTTGCCTGCGGGGCCGACGATTACCTGGCCAAGCCCTTCCTCCCGCGGGAGCTGCTGTTCCGCGTGCAGGCCATCCTGCGCCGCAGCGCGCCCAGCGGCCGCCGCGTGCGCCTGGCCGCCGCCGAGGTCGACCTCGAAAACGCCGAGGCCCACCGCGGCGGCGAGGTGACCCCCCTCACCGCCAAGGAGCTGCTGCTGTTCCGCAAATTGTACGAGAACGCCGGCCGCATCGTCACCACCGGGGCCTTGTGCGCGGCCGTCTGCGGGCCGGTGTGGCAGGGCTATGAGAGCACCCTCGCCACCCACATCCGCCACCTGCGCGAAAAGCTGGAGGCCAACCCCTCGAAGCCCGTCTCCATCGTGACGGTCAAGGGCCTGGGCTACCGGCTGGAGCTGCCCGGCGCAAAGGGGGCGGCGCGATGAACCCGGTCCGGCGCTTTTTCCGCCGCTATGTGCTGTCGACGGTGGGCCTGCTGGCGCTGCTGCTGGCGGCCAACGTGCTGCTGATCGTGGGCCTGCTGGTGCTGTGGGAGGCCACCCCCCCGCGGGAGAGCTTTTCCATCACGGCCTTCTGCGGCCAGTTAAGCCAGGGGCCCGACGGCTGGCAGGCCAGCGCCGAGGCCGCCGCCATGCTGGACCCCGGCGCCTGGGCCATGGTGCTGGACCCCGACGGCAACGTCGTGTGGGAGTACCAAATGCCCGACGCCCTCGCCCGCCACTACAGCGCGGGCGCGGTGGCCATGCTCAGCCGCTGGTACCTCGAGGACTGGCCCATGACCGTCTGGGCCCAGGACGACGGCAGCCTGGTGGCCGTGGCCCAGCCCAAGGGCAGCATGGTCAAGTATTACCTCGCGATGGACAAGGGCTATTTCGGCTTCCTCAGCATGCTGTTCAGCGTGGTGGTGTACGCGAACCTGCTGCTGATCGTAGCGCTGTTTTTGCACAGCGCCCGCCGGGTCGAAAAGGCCATGGGCCCTATCCTCAACGGCATCAACAGCGTCGCCGGCGGCAAGCCCGTCCACCTGCGCGAGGACGGCGAGCTGGCCGAGATCAGCGCCGGGCTCAACCGCGCCGCGGCCTACATCGCCCGCAAGGACAACACCCGCGCCGACTGGATACGGGGCGTCTCGCACGATATCCGCACGCCGCTGTCGGTCATCCTGGGCTACGCCAGCCAGCTGGAGGAGGACCCCGCCCTGCCCGAGGCCGCCCGCGCCCAGGCCGCCGTCATCCGCCGCCAAAGCGAGAAGCTGACCGGCCTTGTGGCCGACCTGAACCTGAGCACCAAGCTGGAATACGCCCTGCGCCCGCTGGAGCTGCGCCCCCTGGACGCCGTCGAGCTGGCCCGCCAGGCCGTCACCGAGGTGCTGAACGGCGGCCTGCCCGAGGGCTACACCCTTACCTTCGCCGAGGCCGAGCCCGGCGCGCGCCTGACCCTTGCGGGCGACCCCGCCCTGCTGGGCCGCATGCTGGCGAACCTTGTGCACAACTGCGTGGACCACAACCCCGGCGGCTGCGCCATCGAGGTGGGGGTGGGCCCCGCCGCGGGCGGCGTCCTGTTCACTGTGACGGACGACGGCGTGGGCCTGCCGCCCGAAAAGCTGCAAAGCCTGAACCGCGGCGCGCCGCTGCCCAGCACCCAGCCCGACGCCCCCCACGCCGCCGAGCACGGGCTGGGTCTGCGCATCGTCCGGCAGGTAGCGGCGGCCCACCACGGGCGGCTCAGCTTCGCCGCCGCCGCGCCCCACGGCCTGGCCGTCCGCGTCTGGCTGCCCAAACGATAAAAAGGGCCCCCGGTCTTGCCGGGGGCTCTGCTTATGTCACCTTGGTAAAGGTGTCGCCCGGGCCGGGCTGGTACAGCCGCCGGCCGATCATCTCCAGCAGGCAGATGACCGGGGCCTGGCACGTCAGCTGGAAAAAGCCGTTCAGCCGCACGTCGGTCATGTAGTAGTTCAGGTTGTAGTCGCTGATGCGCGCCAGGGTGCAGCTGGCGCTGTTGGTGATGGATACGATGGTGCATCCGCGCTCCTTCAGGGCCTTGATCATCGTGATCAGCTGCTCGGTCTCGCCCGAGACCGACAGCGCCACCGCCGCCACCCGCTCAAAGCGGGAGCGGTTGTTCACGATGCCCTCCAGCGGTGTGAAGGGGTCGTCGATGGCCGTGGCGAAGCACCCCACGTTGCACAGGTAGCGCGCGCCGTAGCGCGCCAGGATGCTGCTGGTGCCCACCCCGATGAACAGGATGTGCCCCATCCCGCGCAGCATCTCCACCAGGCTGTCCAGCTGCGCCTGCACCGCCGGCGAGGCCAGCCGCGCCAGAAAGTCCTGGATGGCCGAGATGTCCAGCTCCGCCACGTCGCGCTTATCCTGTAACATCTCCTGCTTGAGCCGCAGCTTGAACTCGGTGTAGCCGTCGCAGCCGAACTTTTTGCACATGTGCAGCACCGTCGTGGTGGACACATGCGCCTGCGCGGCCAGCTCGCGTATCTTCATGTAAATGACCTTCTCGCGGTTTTTGGCGACGTAGTTGTACACCGTCATCTCCAGCGCGTTCAGGCTCTGTATCTCCTCGTTGGAAAACACTGCGCTCCCCCCGTTCGCTTCGCTATACCCGGATCTTATCCTTCTCCTGCGGCCCAACTTGTGGCACAATTCGATTTTCACTTATTATAGCATATTTTAAGCCCGAGTGCCAGCTTTTTTGCGCCGGGGCAAAAGGCGCGGGCTTCTTGCTTTTTTCGCGCCGTGATGCTACAATGGTAAGCTGGTGAAAGGGGGACTTTCGATGCGATACGCACTGTTCACACGGCCGGTCACGACCATCTACGACCGGCCCCAGACGCTCGAGCTGGACGAAGAGGGCCGCGCGCGCTCCACCATAGGGGACGAGGGGCTCTACGGCCAGTGCTGCCAGCTGCTGGACGAGGGCTGGCCCATAGCGCGGGTGCGCACCTTCTACGGCTACCCCGGCTACGTCTTCCGGGACGAGCTGGCCGGGATCGGCGAGGAGGCCCTGCGCGCCTACCTGGCCGCGCCCGCGGTGACGGCAGCCCGCACGGCCGACCTGCTGCAAAGCCCGCAGGTGGCCGCCCAGCGCCTGCAAACGGTGGGCCGCGGGGCGCGGCTGCGCCTTGCGCCGCTGGACGAAGGGGAGGCGAAGCCCGACGGCTGGACCCGGGTGCTGCTGACGGACGGCCGGCCCGCCTGGGTGTGGGATACCTCCCTCGAGCCGCTGCGCTGGGACGAGGACGCCGTCTTCACCCAGCGGGAGGGCCTGCCCTTCGACGAGGCGCTGGCCGCTGCGCTGGGCCTTGCGCCGGAAGAGCTTGTGCCCCGCGCGCTGGCGCTTTGGCACGGCGGCAGCGAGGACGCCTTCCGCCAGGCCGTGTGCCAGACGGCCCGCCGCTACCTCGGCATACAGTACCGCTGGGGCGGCAAGGCCTGGGACGGGGTGGACTGCTCGGGCCTTGTCAGCAACGCCTACATGCAAAACGGCGTGCTGATCTGGCGCAACGCGCAGATCAAGCCGGGCTGGCCCATGCGGGCGATCCCCCGCGCGGCCATGCAGCCGGGCGACGCGCTGTACTTCCCCGGGCACATCGCGCTGTACCTGGGCGAGGGGCTGTACATCCACTCCACCGGGGCCGCGGCCAGCGGCGGCGTGGTGCTGAACAGCCTCGACCCCGCCAGCGCCCTCTACCGCGCCGACCTGGACGAAAAGCTCACCGCCGTGGGCAGCATCTTTTAAAGGAGGCATACCGTGAAAGTTTGTGACCTGCACTGCGACACCCTCAGCGCCCTGCGCCGCGCCGGACAGGCCGGCCGGCCCCTCAGCTTCGTCCACAGCGGCCTGCACATCGACCTGGCCCGGCTCGAAGCGGGGGACTACATGCTGCAATGCTTCGCGGCCTTCGTGGACCTTGGCTCCGGCGAGGACCCGCTGGTCACCGCCCTGGAGGAGATCGACGTCTTCAAGCGGCTGATGGCCGCCTACCCCGAGCGCATCGCGCCGGTGTACACGGCCGCGGACATCGCCCGCAACGCCGCCGCCGGCAAGGTCAGCGCCATGCTGACCGTCGAGGAGGGCGGCTGCTGCAAGGGCAGCCTGGGGGTGCTGCGCCGCCTGTATGAGCTGGGCGTGCGCATGATGACCCTGACCTGGAACTACGACAACGACCTCGCCGCCTCCAACGTCAAGGAGCAGGGGCCCTTCCTCTGGCCCTGCCCGCCCGACGCGGAGCACGGCCTGACCGGGCGGGGCCTCGCCTTCCTGGCCGAGATGGAGCGCCTGCATATGATCGTGGACGTCAGCCACCTGTCGGACCGCGGCTTCTGGGACGTGGTGGAGCACAGCGCCCGCCCCTTTGCGGCCAGCCACTCCAACTGCCGGGCGCTGGCCCCCCACTGCCGCAACCTGACCGACGAGATGATCCGCGCCATGGCCCGGCGGGGCTGCATCGCGGGGCTGAACTACTGCGCCGCCTTCCTGGACGGCCAGCCCGACCCCGCGGCCTGCCGCAGCACGGCGGCGCTGATCGCGCGGCACGCGGCCCACTTCAAGCAGGTGGGCGGCGCGGAGATGATCGCCCTGGGCAGCGACTTCGACGGCATCGGCGGCCCGCTGGAGCTGGACGGCTGCGACAAGCTGCCCCTGCTGGCCGACGCTTTGCGCAAGGCCGGCTTCACCGAGGACGAGGCCGAGGGCGTATTCTGGCGCAACGCCCGCCGCTTTTTTGAAGAGAACTTGTGAGCCCCCGCCGGCATACCGCCCCTGCGGGGGCTATGCTGCGGGCATGGAGGAAAGCTATGGATAAAAATATGACGCTGGAAAAACGCATCGCGGCGGAGGTCTACTCCTACCACGGGCAGATGAGCGTCTTTGTGGACGACCTGCGCGGCCACACGGTGGAGATCGGGGCCGACGAGACCTTCGAGACGGCCTCCACCATCAAGGCCTACATCCTGGCGGCGCTGTACCTGCAGGCCGAACGCGGGCAGGCCAGCCTCGACGAGACCATCGCCTACCGCCCCGAGCACTTCGTGGACGGCTCGGGCATGCTGCGGGCGCTGGGCGTGGGCGCGGCGCTCAAGGTGCGGGACGCCGCCACCATGATGATCATCTGCTCGGACAACATCGCCACCAACATGATCATCGACTACCTCGGCCTGGATACGATCAACGCCTGTATCCGGCAGCTGGGCTTTGCCCACACTGTCTTGCACAACCCCCTGCACTTCGACCGCTACGACAAGCTGGGCACCACCACCCCGCGGGACTATGCGTCCCTCTTCGCGCAGCTGGCGCGCGGCACGCTGGTCAGCGCCGCGGCCAGCGCCGCGATGCTGTCGATCTTCCGCTCGCAGCACTACAACGCCATGCTGACGGCGGACTTCCCGCCCTATTACCTCGACTGCGAGGAGACCGGCGCGCCCGAGCTGATCTGGGTGGCCAGCAAGAGCGGCAGCATGGACGCCTGCCGCAACGATGGCGGCATCGTGCACACCCCCTACGGGGAGTACGTCATCGTGCTGATGCATAAAAACTTCAACGACATCATTGAATACAACGCCCACCCCGCCATGGTCTACGGGGCGCGGGTCAGCCGCATGATCCTGGACCAGGTCCTGGCCTGCGAGGGCCGGCTGTGGCTGACCGATGCGGAATAACAGACTGTAGAAAACGGGGAGGAATTTCCAATGGAACCCATCACAGTGAGCGGCCCGATGCTGCTCTTCCTGATCTGTATGACCGGCTTTGCCGGCGTCGTGGACTCGGCGGCCGGGGGCGGCGGGCTGATCAGCCTGCCCGCCTACCTGTTTGCGGGGCTGCCGGCCCATTACACCTACGGCACCAACAAGTTCAGCGCGGCCTGCGGCACCACCTTCGCCACGGCGCGCTTTCTGCACAGCGGCGCGCTGGATGTGAAGGTGGGCCTACTGGCGGCGGCGGGCAGCTTTGTGGGCAGCGCGGCGGGCGCGCAGCTGGCGCTGCTGCTCAGCGACGGGGCCCTGCGGCTGATGATGCTGTGCATCCTGCCGGTGGCGGCCGCCATCATCCTTACCCGCTGGAAAAGCCCTGACCACGACCCCGGCGATATGCCCCTGACGCGCCCGCGCGCGGCGCTGGCCGTGGCCATCGGCGTGGGCATCGGCTGCTACGACGGGCTGTTCGGGCCGGGCACCGGCACCTTTGCCATCATCGCCTTCAGCACGCTGATGGGCTTTGATATGCGGCGCGCCTCCGGCAACGCCAAGCTGCTCAACCTGGCCAGCAACTACGCCAGCCTGGCCACGTACCTGGCCTCGGGGCTGGTGGTGTTCCACATCGCCATCCCCTGCGCCATCAGCGGCATCGCCGGCAACCTGATCGGCTCGCGCCTGGCGCTCAAGGGCGGGGCGAAGGTCATCCGCCCGATGATGCTGGTGGTGCTGGTGCTGCTGCTGGGCCAGCTGACCACGGAGGTGCTATGACCGACTACGAGCTGATGGGCGCGGCCCTGGCCGAGGCCGAAAAGGCCGCCGCCCTGGGCGAGGTGCCGGTGGGGGCCGTGGTGGCCCGCCGCGGCGAGATCGTGGCCGCGGCCCACAACACCCGCGAGACGGAAAAGAACGCCGTCCACCACGCCGAGCTGCTGGCCATCGACGCCGCGTGCCGGGCGCTGGGCGGCTGGCGCCTGTGGGAGTGCGAGCTCTTCGTCACGCTGGAGCCCTGCCCCATGTGCGCCGGGGCCATCATCAACAGCCGCATCCGGCGCGTGGTGTACGGCGCGGCCGACCCCAAGGCCGGCTGCTGCGGCTCGGTGACGGACCTGTTCGCCCTGCCCTTCAACCACCGCCCCGCCGTCGAGCGCGGCCTGCGCGCCGAAGAGGCCTCGGCCCTGCTGGCGGCCTTCTTCGCCCGCCTGCGCGCCGCGCGCGGCACAAAACCCAAATGGCGCAGGCCGGAATAAAATTTTGCGAAACAGTTGCTTTTTTGCCGCTGGTCGTGTATAATAAAATCAATGAAACCCGCCAAGCCTAGGGATGCGACAGCATCTATGCGTAACATGGCGGGTGCTTTGTTTTTTATGGTT
Organism: uncultured Faecalibacterium sp.; assembly: GCA_944387975.1. Lineage (GTDB taxonomy): Bacteria > Bacillota > Clostridia > Oscillospirales > Ruminococcaceae > Faecalibacterium. The sequence goes on along the minus strand of CALXGZ010000240.1, from coordinate 1,344 downwards.
TGCTGAAATTTTTTTCGTCCCCCTCTTTTCTTTTTCGCGCAAAAGGTGTATAATATACACTGGTATCCTGCCGAAAGTACCCGCTTTTTTGTCCGAAAATGCCGCAGGGCCGGTGATTCCGGCAGGGAAAGTGCAGGCGGCGCGGCGCGGGCGGCAGGGGTGCCAAATGTCATTCAGGAGTAACAGCCCATGCATGAAGAGGATTTTGAGCTGACCTTTGACCTGGGCCCGCTCGAACCGGCAAAGACGGCTGCACAGCCTCAACCGGCCCCGCCGGCCCGCCCGGCGGCGGGGGAGGCTGCGCGGCCTGGTACGTCTGCCCGGTGGGTATTGATCTCGGGCGGGGACCGCGGCATCGGCGCGGCGTCGGCCAGGGCCTTTCACCCGGCCGGGTACCGCGTGGCCGTGCTGTACCGCAGCAACGCCGCGGCGGCCGCCGCCCTCGAGGCCAGCCTGCCCGGCGTCACCGCCCTGCAGTGCGACGTGGCCAGCCGCGCCGCCTGTGAGACCGCCTTTGCGGCGGCCGAGGTCATGCTGGGGCACGTGGACGTGCTGGTGTGCAACGCCGGCATCGCGCAGCAGAAACTGTTCACCGATATCACCCCCGCCGAGTGGCAGCGCATGCTGGACGTCAACCTGACCGGCGCGTTCCATCTGTGCCAGCTGGCCTTGCCCGGCATGATCCGCCGCAAGTGGGGGCGTATCCTGACCGTGAGCAGCATGTGGGGCCAGACCGGCGGCAGCTGCGAGGTGCACTATTCGGCGGCCAAGGCCGGGCTGATCGGCCTGACCAAGGCCCTGGCCCGCGAGGAGGGCCCCAGCGGCGTGACCGTCAACTGCGTGGCGCCCGGCGTCATCGACACCGACATGATGGCCGCCTTTACCCCCGGCGACAAGGCCGCCCTGGCCGAGGAGACGCCGGTGGGCCGCCTGGGCAGCGCCGAAGAGGTGGCGCGCGCTTTGCTCTTCCTGGCAGGGGAGGAAGCGGGCTACATCACCGGCCAGGTCTTCGGCGTGAACGGCGGCCTGGTGATCTGACGGCGCGGCGGGCCCCCGGGCCCCTTGAGTAAAAAGGAGAGTATACGATGGGTATGACCTTAAAAGAAATGCTGCGCAAGGGCGCCAGCGACGGCACCGTCAACGCGGACGAGGTGCGCGCGCTGGCACAGGAGTGCGGCCTGGATACCGAGAGCCTGTACACCATCCTGGAAGAGCGCGGCATCAAGATCCAGGAGAACGAGACCGCCCTGGACGTGGACAGCATCCTGGCCGAGGTGGAGAGCGCCGAGGCCAGCGCCAACGACGACTACGACGAGCCGGAGGAGGACCGCCTGGAGGAGAACC
>CALXGZ010000239.1 GCA_944387975.1 uncultured Faecalibacterium sp. | reverse complement strand
AGAACTTTCCAGCCCAAGAAGCGCCAGCGCAAGCAGGTCCACGGCTTTCTGACCCGTATGAGCACCAAGAACGGCCGCAAGGTCATCAATGCCCGCCGTGCCAAGGGCCGCAAGAGCCTGACTGTCTAATGGCGTCCTGCCGCCGGCGGGGCCCTTTTGGCCGCGCCGCAGCATACCCGGACAATCAAAAATGCGCACGAAAAGGCCGCTGATGGAAATTGGTGGCCTTATTTTTTCAGAAAAACCTGGAATTGTGTGAAAAAATTCGGGCGGCGGTCTTTCAAAGCCGCCCGTTTTTTGCTATACTGACAAGGTAAGGCCCTGCCGGCGCGGCCGCGCAGACCCTTACAGGAATAGGAGGCCCGCAGATGCGCTACCGTCCGCTGCGGCACAACAGCGAGTTTGGGCGGGTCTATGCGCGGGGCAAGGCGTATGTGGACCATGCCCTTGTGCTGTATGTGCTCAAGACCCGCTCAAAACAGACCCGCGTCGGCCTGACCGCCACCAAAAAGGTGGGCTGCGCGGTCCGGCGCAACCGCGCCCGCCGCGTCATGAAGGCGGCCATCGACGAACATCTCGATTACAACATCGGCGGCTACAACCTGATCTTCGTGGCCCGTGCCGCCACCCCCGGCCTGAAAAGCTGGCAGGTATCCCGGGCGGTGGCGCGGCTGTTCAAGGCCGCCGGCCTGCCCGACCGGGCCCTTGCGCCCGGCGCGCCGGCGCCGGCCAGCCGCCCGCCCCACAAGGCGGAGGGCGCAAAGCCTGCCCGCGCCCCGGCAGGGGAGGGCAAGGCCCCATGACAAGCCTGCAGCGGCTGTGCCGCCGCGCGCTGTGCGCGCCCATCCGGCTGTACCAGCGCTGGCTCAGCCCGGCCCTCGGCCGCAACTGCCGCTTTACCCCCACCTGCAGCGCCTACGCCATCCAGGCCATCCAGACCCATGGCTGCGTCAAGGGGCTGCTGCTTGCCGCCTGGCGCATCGCGCGCTGCAACCCCTTCGGCCGCTGGGGCTACGACCCCGTGCCCGCCCCGGGCCGCTGGCACAACCCGGCCCGCGTGCTGCACCCGCCCCGCGCCCACAGGCCCGGGCGGAAAAACTGATCTTTTGCTCCTTGTGACGGCCCGGCAGCTGTGAGCGGGCTGTCCCACGCATAAAAAACGTTCCGCGCTCACAGGCGGGACAGAATGGAAGCGCACATGAATTTTTTCTACATTCTCGCCTGGCCGCTCGGCTACGTCATGGAGCTGATCTACAACATCATCCCCAATTACGGCTGGGACCTCATCCTCTTCACCCTGCTCATCCGTCTGCTCAGCATCCCTCTGACTCTGAAGCAGCAGAAGAACATGGTCCGCATGACCGCGTTCCAGCCCTTGATCGAGGAGATCCAGAAAAAGTACAAGGATAAGCCCGAAAAGCAGCAGGAGGAGATGCTCCGCCTGCAGCAGGACTTCGGCTACAGCCCCACCTCGGGCTGCCTGCCCATGTTCCTGAACCTCTTCGTCATGTTCGGCGTCATCGGCGTCGTCTACGAGCCGCTCAACCGCATCTTCCACATCAGTAACGACCTGCTCACCGCCGCGGGCAACGCCCTGACCGATCTGGGCATCCAGTTCACGATGGTCACCCGCGACAGCCTGATCATCGAACAGGTCCTGGCAGGGGAGCAGAGCGTCACCAGCATCTTCTCCGCCGGCCAGCTCGAGACCATCACCCAGTTCAGCCAGAATATGAACTTCCTCGGCATCGACCTGACCCGCGTGCCGCAGTATAACCTTTCCGCTGAGAACCTGCCCCTGCTGATCTTCCCCATCCTCGCGCTGATCACCAGCTTCATCTCCACCTGGTACAGCATGAACAGCAGCGGCCAGAAGCTGCAGGGCAGCATGAAGGTCATGATGTACCTCATGCCGCTGATGTATATCTTCTTCTGCTTCACCGTGCCCACCGCCTTCTCGCTGTACTACGTCATTTCCAACGTGGTCATGATGATCCAGAACGCCGTCATGAAAAAGATCTACGACCCCGACAAGGTCAAGGCCGAAGTCGCCGCCGAGATCGAGCACAAGCGCAAGGAGCAGCGCCGCGGCGTCAAGAACACCACCGTCAAGGTCGTGGACGAAAAGACCGGCCAGACGGTCGAAAAGAATGTCTCGGCCAGCGAGATGAACAAGCTCCGGCTGGAATACGCCCGCAAGCTGGACGAGGAAAAGTACAAAGACGAGAGGACTGTGCCTCTCTCTGAACTGAATAAAAGCAAGGAGGAGTAAGTCGGATGATCCGTTCCAAGGAAGCCACCGGCAAAACGGTGGAAGAGGCCCGTGCGGCAGCCTGCGCCGCCCTGGGCGTCAGCGAAGATGACCTGAACGTCAGCTATGAGGTCCTCGAGATGCCCCAGAGCACCGGCTTTCTGGGCCTGAAGAAGATCCCCGCCAAGGTGCGCGTCACCGTCGAGGAGGAAGACCCCATCCCCGCCGCCCCCGCAAAGCCGGCGGTGAAGGCCGTCAAGGCGGAAAAGCCTGAAAAGGCCGAAAAGGCGGAACAGGCCCAGCCTGCTGAGCCTGCCGCGGCCCCGGCCCCCGCGCCGGCCCCGGCCGCAAAGCCCGTCCAGCCCGCCCAGCCCGCCGCCCCCAAGACGGAGGCCCCCAAGCCCGCCCCGGCTGCCGCCGTCACCGCGGCCCCCGCGCCCGTGGACGAGACCCCCGTGCCCATCGACATCGAGTCGAACCCCAAGGTCAAGGCCGCCGTCGAGTACCTGAAGGAGATCGTGGCCCTGATGGGCGTGGAGGATGTTGCCTTCAGCGCCATCCAGAAGGGCGAGGCCACCATCATCCGCATCGACGGCGACAAGATGGGCGCGCTCATCGGCCGCCGCGGCGAGACGATGGAGAGCCTGTCCTACCTGGCCAGCCTGGTGGCCAACCGCATGGAAGGGGACTACATCAAGCTGGGCCTGGACGTGGCCGGCTACCGCGGCAAGCGCGAGAACGACCTGACCGCCCTGGCCCAGAAGATCGGCCAGAAGGTGCGCCGCAGCGGCCGCTGCTTCTCGATGGAGCCGATGAACCCCTACGAGCGCCGCATCATCCACTCGGCCATCAGCCAGATGGAGTGCCTGCGCAGCGAGAGCAAGGGCGAAGGCAAGGACCGCCACGTGGTGATCTATTCCACCGAGCCGGGCGCCCAGACCGACGTCTATGAGCGCCGTCCCCGTGAAGGCCGCGGCCGCAACGACCGCCGCAGCGAGGGCCGTGGCCGCCGGAATGACCGCGGCGACCGCGGCGAGCGTCCCGGCCGCGGTGAGCGCCGTCCCCGTGGCGAGCGCGGCCGCGGGCCCCGTCCCTCCAACGTGCCGGACCGCAGCTTTGCGCCCGTGGACGCCGCCAGCGCCGCCCCCGTCGCCCCCAAGCGCACCCAGCGCGTGGACGACTTCGCCGACCTGGATTTCGGCAAGATCGAGCTGTAACTTACTTTTTGTATAATAAGCCTCTGCTGATCCAAATTGGAAAGGCAGAGGCTTTTCTTGACGGGCCCGGCGCGGGACATGCAGGCTAGTTTTCCACGTTTTTACTGTGATGTGTGGAAAACCGGGCCGCCCAATGCCGTTCGATCCATGTTTTCTTGCAAGTTTCCTTTTTGATGCAAACGTGGTACAATACAGATAACACACAGGGGAGGGGATACCATGCTGGAACACAGCACCATTGCCGCCATCGCGACGCCACCCGGCCAGGGGGGCATTGCGGTGGTGCGCCTGTCCGGCCCGGAGAGTTACACGGTCGCGGCGCGGGTCTTTCGTCCGATGGACAGCCGCAAGCGGGTGGCCGATGCCAAAGGCTATACGGCCCTATACGGGCAGTTCGCTGACGGGGCCGGCGGGGAAGAGCTCTTCGACGACGGCATCGCGCTCTTTTTCCGTGCACCGCACAGCTACACCGGCGAGGACGCGGTGGAGCTGTCCTGCCACGGCGGCGACGCGGTGGCCCGCCGTCTGTTGGAGGCCTGCTTCGCGGCCGGCGCGGCCCCGGCCGGCCCGGGGGAGTACACCCGCCGCGCCCTGCTCAACGGCAAGCTCAGCCTGACCCAGGCCGAGGCGGTCATGGACCTGATCGCGGCGGGCGGGCGGCAGGGCGCGGCCCTGGCCAACGCGGCCCGGGGCGGCGCTCTCGCCCGCAAGATCGCCGCGCAGCAGCAGGCCCTCACAAGTTTACAGGCGCACCTCGCCGCCTGGGTGGACTTCCCCGAAGAGGACGTCCCCGCGCTGGAGGCCGGCCCCCTGCGGGCCAGCCTCGCGGAGGTGAAAGGCGCCCTGGACGAGCTGATCGGCAACTACAACGCCGCCGCCGTCCTGCGGGAGGGGGTGGACTGCGCCATCGTGGGCCGCCCCAACGCGGGCAAATCGACCCTGCTCAATTTGCTGGCCGGCTTCGACCGCGCCATCGTCACGCCCATCGCGGGCACCACACGCGACGTGGTGGAGCAGGCGGTGCAGCTGGGGGACATCCGGCTCAACCTCTTCGACACCGCCGGCCTGCGGGAGACGGACGACCCCGTCGAGGCCGAGGGCGTGCGCCGCAGCTGGGCCAAGCTGGCGGAGGCCGGCCTGGTGCTGGCCGTCTTTGACGGCTCCCGGCCGCTGACCAAAGAGGACTTTGCCCTGGCGCAGCGCTGCGCCGAATGCCGGGCCATCGCCCTCGTCAACAAGGAGGACCTGCCTTTACAGTTCGACGCGGAGGTCATCGCGCCCTATTTCAGCATGGTGATCCCGGTCTGCTGCAAGGAGGAGGGGGCACGCAAACTGGTAGCCGCGGCGGTGGCCCGGCTGCTGGGTACCGGCCGCATCGACCCCCACGCCGCCAGCCTGTCGGGCCAGCGGCAGCTGTCGGCGGCGCTGCGCGCCCGGGACGGTGTGGCCGGCGCGCTGGAGGCCCTTTCGGCCGGCTTTGGGCTGGACGCCGTCTCGGTCTGCGTGGACGACGCCCTGGCCGCCCTCTACGACCTGACCGGCGAGAACGCCTCGGATGCTGTTATAGATGAGGTGTTCGAGAAATTCTGCGTGGGTAAATAATTTAAATGCTTCTGCTATAAAACTGGGGGGACCAGAGGGGGAGGGAGGGCAGATGCGAGCCGGCGCGTCCTGCGGACGAAACAGCCGGCTTGCATCTGGCGCAGTGCTCCAGTTTTCACAAGCGGATTCCATTCCGCGCCGGGAAAACTGGCTAAGCACAAGAGGAGTTTCGACTCCCCCCTCTC
>CALXGZ010000238.1 GCA_944387975.1 uncultured Faecalibacterium sp. | reverse complement strand
AGCATCTTTTCGGCGGTGCTGGTCCACCGGTATGTCTGCTGCGGCTGCGGCTACTCGGAGGAATGGATCGACCCGTCCGACCTTGAACGGCTGAAAGAGCGGTTTGGATGAAAACGCGACCTGACCGGCCGCTGGGTGGGCGTGTTCCGGCAGCGGGGCGCGGCGACGGTGATCGACTTTACAGAATCCGTAACGGTGAAAAGGCTCTGGATGCGGCCCTTCGTCAAGCTGTACCTGCAACGCCAGCAGGCGCGCTTCGCGGCAGATCTGCGCGCTGCGCTGGACGCACGGCGGGCCGGCCGGAACTGACAAGATCAAAACGAAACCCTTCGGAACGTGCAAAAGTCCCGAAGGGTTTTTGTATGTGCGAAAACGCATTAAAACATACTCATTTTGCAACTCTATGGTCGATCGCTGTTTGAGCGGCCCGGACGCAGCCAAAACCGGCCAAGGCCGGCCGAGAGACCCAAAAGCGCCTGAAAAAGGCTTTTTCGCTCCCCTATATTTCGTATAACCTACATTATACGAAATATATGTACTTATAAAAAGGCCCCCTCTCTTTTGGTTTTGCCGCGGCGTTTTGCGCGCTGCGGCCTTGCCGCAGGCAGACAAAAAAGCGCAGCCTTTCCCCTGTGCCCCGCACAAGTTCGGGCTGCGCTTTTCGGTTTTGCGTTGACGGCGGTAAGCCGCTCAGTCCAGGTCGCAGATGGCGCCGTAGCACTCGGGCCGGCGGTCGCGGAACAAGCCCCATTCCAGCCGGGCCTGCCGGATGGCCGCGAAATCGTAGCTCGCGGTCAGCACGGTGTCCTCGTCCCGGCCGGCCTGCGTCAGGACCGCCCCGGTCTCGTCGGTCAAAAAGCTCGAGCCGTAAAACCGCAGCGCGCTCTGCTGGCCGCCGTTTTCCCTGCACGGCGTGACGACCTCGGTCCCGTAACGGTTAGCCGCGACTACGGGGATCACGTTCGCCGCAGCATGGCCCTGCATGGTGCGCTGCCAGTGGCCGGCGCTGTCCACGTCCAGGATCGGCTCGCTGCCAATGGCCGTCGGGTACAAAATCACGTCCGCCCCGCCCAGCGTCAGGCAGCGGGCCGTCTCCGGGAACCACTGGTCCCAGCAGATGCCCACGCCTACCCGGCCATACTGGGTGTCGAACACTTTGAAACCGGTATTGCCGGGGGTAAAGTAAAACTTTTCCTGATAGTAGTGGTCGTCCGGGATGTGGGTCTTGCGGTAGACGCCGAGCAGCTCGCCGCCGGCGTCCAGCATGGCCACGCTGTTGAACAGGCGCTGGCCGTCCCGCTCGTAAAAGCTGACCGGCATCACCAGCTCCAGCTCGCGGCACAGCTCGGAAAAGCGCCGGACGGCCGGGTTTTCCCCCACCGGCAGCGCGTAATCGTAATAGTCGTACCTGCGCTCCTGGCAGAAATACGGGCGTTCAAACAGTTCGGGCAGCAGGACGATCTGCGCCCGTTTGGCGGCGGCCTCGCGCACCAGTTCCTCGGCGCGGGCCAGGTTCTGGTCCGGATCGGCGCTGCAAGTCATCTGGATGGCCGCGACCGTGGTTTGAGCCATAGGCCTTCCCCTCCTTTATTATCGTGGTATCTGCTGCGTGATGCAGTGGATGTTCCCCCCGCCCTGTAAAATTTCGCGCGCGGGCAGGCCGACGACGCGGCGGCCCGGGCACAGCGCGCGCAGGATGGCGCAGGCGCGGGCGTCGCTGGCGGCGTTCTCGCCCCCGAACTGCGGGACCAGGACGGCGTCGTTGGTGAAATAAAAGTTGACGTAGCTGGCGGCCAGCCGCTCGCCCGGCTCGCGGGTGTCCTCGCCCAGGGCGAAGTCGTAGGCGTCGCAGTCGGCCTCGCTGCACAGGATGGGATGATCCGGGATGGGCAGCTTGTGGACCGTCAGCCTGCGCCCCTTGGCGTCGGTAACGCTTTGCAGGTACGCGAGGTCCGCCGCCGAGAGCGGGTACTGCGGGTCGGCCTCGTTGTCCGTCCAGGCCAGCACCACCTCGGCGGGGCCCACGAAGGCGCAGACGTTGTCGACGTGCTCGTTGGTCTCGTCGTTGTAGATGCCGCGGGGCAGCCACAGCACCTTTTCGGCGCCGAGGCGGCGGCAGAGCTCCGCCTCGATCTGCCGGCGGGACATCGACGGGTTGCGCCCGGCCGACAGCAGGCAGCTCTCGGTGACAAGCAGCGTCCCCTCGCCGTCGCTGTGGACGCTGCCGCCCTCCAGCACGAAGGATGCGGCGTCCTCCCAGGGCAGGCCGGCGGCCTGGCAGAAGGCGGCCGCGAGGGCGTCGTCCTTGCGCCAGTCGGCGTAAAGGCCGTCCACTTCCCCGCCCCAGGCGTTGAAGCGCCAGCTGATGCCCTTGATCTTGCCCGCCTCGTCCTGCACGAAGGTGGGCCCAACGTCGCGGGCCCAGGCGTCGTCCGCGTCGATGCACAGCAGGTGCAGCCGGCTCTGGTCCAGGTGGGCGGTGGCGGCGCGGGCCTGCTCGATGTGCGCCGGCCCGGCCAGCAGGTACAAATCCTCGCTGGCGGTGACGGCCTCGAACACGCGCACAAAGGCGGCCTGGGCGGCGCTGGGGTCTTTGCCCCAGCTGCCCGGGCGCACCGGCCAGATCATCAGCGTAGCGCGGTGCGGCTGGTATTCAGCCGGCATGTGGTACATAGGCATGCTCTCTTTCTTTCCTCAGGAAAGCCGCGTCTTGAAGTCCTGATAGCCGAAGCGGCGGACCACCTCGCAGCTGCCGCCGGCGCGGCGCAGGGCGATATCGGGCAGCGGCATCCCGTTGAAGGTATTGTTTTTGACCATGGAATAGATCGCCATATCGCCGAACACGAGCCGCTGCCCCACCTGCGGGCAGGCATCGAAGCTGTACTCGCCGATCACGTCCCCCGCAAGGCAGGTGCGGGCGGCCAGGCGGCAGGTGCAGGCCTTTTCACCCGGCAGCCCCGCGCCGTGCAGCGGCGGGCGGTAGGGCATCTCGAGCACGTCGGGCATATGGCAGGCGGCCGAGGTATCCAGGATCAGCACAGGCATGTCGGCGGCCTGCACCACGTCCAGCACGGTGGTGATGAGGGTGCCGGCGTTCAGGGCGATGGCCTCGCCCGGCTCGAGGTAGACCTCGACGCCGTACTTGCGCCGGATGGACAGCAGCAACCCCTCCAGCGCGGCGATGTCGTAGCCCGGGCGGGTGATGTGGTGCCCGCCGCCGAGGTTCAGCCATTTGAGGCCCGGCAGGTACGCGCCGAACTTTTCCTCAAAGGCGGCGAAGGTCTCCAGCAGCGGGGCGGCGTCCTGTTCGCACAGGGTGTGGAAGTGCAGCCCCTCCACCCCGCGGGGCAGGCTGTCGGGCAGGCCCTGCCGGCGGATGCCCAGCCGGCTGCCGGGCGCGCAGGGGTCGTAGATGGCGTGGCCTTCCTGGGTGGAGTGCTCCGGGTTGACCCGCAGCCCCACGCTGACGCCGGCGGCCTGCCAGACGGGGCGGTGCGCCTCCAGCTGTGCCAGCGAGTTGAAGCTGATGTGGTCGCAGATGGTCACGAGCTCGCGCATCTCTTCGGGGGTGTAGGCCGGGCAAAACACGTGGTTCTCCTTGCCGGGCATCTCTTCATGGGCCAGCTTTGCCTCATAGAGGCCGCTGGCCGTGGCCCCCGCCAGATACCGCCCGATCAGTGGGTAAACGCGGAACATCGAAAAAGCCTTCTGCGCCAGCAGGATATGGCAGCCGGTGCGCTGCGCGACCCCCTGCAAAATCTCGAGGTTATGGGTCAGCGCGGCCTCGTCCACCACGTAGACCGGGGTGCGCAGCCCCGGCTCGGTACTGTACAGCCCGCTCATTCGACGGTGGCCGGGTGCTCGTCCACCACCCAGGGCAGGCCGTACTGGTTCAGCATCTCCATGAAGGGATCGGGGTCCATCTCCTCGAGGTTATAGACGCCGGGCTTGCGCCACTGGCCGTCCGCCACCAGGGCCGCGCCGATCATGGCCGGCACGCCGGTGGTGTAGCTGATGGCCTGGCTGCCCAGCTCCTTGTAGCATTCCTGGTGGTCGCAGACGTTGTAGATGTAGATGGTCTTCTCCTTGCCGTCCTTGACGCCGGTGTAGATGCAGCCGATGTTGGTCTTGCCGACGGTGCGGGGCCCGAGGGAGGCCGGGTCCGGCAGCAGCGCCTTGAGGAACTGGATGGGCACGATCTCGCGGCCCTCAAACATCACGGGGCTGGTGGAGAGCAT
>CALXGZ010000237.1 GCA_944387975.1 uncultured Faecalibacterium sp. | reverse complement strand
GCGTAATTTTACCATTTTCTATGTTGTCATTGAGGATGTAATGGAAGTGCGCCGCGTTCTCTACAGCCGGCGGGACTGGAAGCATAAAATTTAGATACAGCATAAAACCCCATTTGCCGGGCCTGCCTCCTGACAAATGGGGTGTTTTGCTTTGCAGGGGCTATGCTGCTGCCCGCAGCCCCGCCTTTTGTGCATAGCCCGGCGCCCGCCCGCATAGTTTTTAGCAGAACTTTGGGGGAGGGGTGGTTTTGATGAAAGGCGATCCGCTCAAGCGGGCCGTCCAGCTGGGGGAGTACATCGTGGCGCACGGCGCGACCGTCCGCGCCACCGCGGCGGCCTTCGGGTGTAGTAAATCGACCGTACACAAGGACGTCTCCTGCAGGCTGCGGGCGCTCAGCCCGGGGCTGTACGCCGAGGCGGCCGCCGTGCTGGCGCGCAATAAGGCCGAGCGGCACCTGCGCGGCGGCGCGGCCACGCGGGAAAAATACAAAAGGCGATGAACGGCCCCTGCCGCCCGCTTTGGGACAGCAGGGGCTTTTTGCCGCCCTTTTTCAGTGGCGGAACTGCTGCAGCGCGCTTTTTTCCAGGCGGCTGACCTGGGCCTGGCTGATGCCGATCTCCCGCGCGACCTCCATCTGCGTTTTGCCCAGCAGGTAGCGCAGCTCGACGATGCGGCGCTCGCGCTCCGGCAGGGCGCGCGCCGTCTGGCGGAACTCCAGCGCGCTGATCCAGCTGTCCTCGCCGTCGGCGTCCCGCACCTGGTCCAGGATGGGGCCCGCCTCGGCCCCGTTGTAGGCCGGCTCCTCTAGGCTGAGCGGCTCGGCCACCGAGGCCAGCGCCGCGGCCACCTCGCGCCGGGGCAGCGCCAGCGCCGCGGCTACCTCGTCCAGCGTCGGCTCGCGGCCGAGGCTCTTCTCCAGGCCTTCCCGCGCCTGCATGGCGCGGTAGGCGCAGTCCCGCAGCGAGCGGCTGACCCGCACCGCGTTGTTGTCCCGCAAAAAACGCCGGATCTCCCCCACGATCATGGGCACGCCGTAGGTGGAGAATTTGACGTCCAGCGCCGGGTCGAAGTGGTCGATGGCCTTGATCAGCCCGATGCAGCCCACCTGGAATAGGTCGTCCAGATTCTCGCCCCGCTGCGCGAACTTCTGCACCACGCTGAGCACCAGCCGCAGGTTGCCCTCGATCATGCGGCGGCGGGCGGCCTTGTCGCCGGCGTGCGCCGCCGCCAGCAGCCGGCGCTTTTCCGCCTCCGAGAGCACGGGCAGCTGGGCCGTGTCCACCCCGCACAGTTCCACTTTGTTGTACATCCTGCGCCTCCCGCCTTGTCGTTTACCGGGAGTATGGCCCCGCCGCCGCCCGCCCATGCATGGCAAATGGTGGGGCGGGGGGACTGCGGCGCAGACAAAAACGAGGCTGGGCCCCTTGGCAGGGCCTCAGCCTCGTGTGCGTTTTTTGATAGGGGACAGGGGAGAGGGCGGGCCGCTCACGCGCCCCAGAAGACGCTTTTGGCGTTGTGGTAGAGGATGGCGGCCTTTTGCTCGGGCGCAAGGGCGGGGTCCTCCGCGATGGTGGCCACCAGGTCCCCGTAGCGGAAATTGCACAGGTTCTGCGGCGCGTCGGTGCCGAACAGCAGCCGCCCGGCCCCCACTGTCTCGACGGCGCGGGCGAGGAAGCGCCGCGTCACCGGGTAGGGCGGCGCGTCGGGGCGGACGTTGTGCTGCAAAGACGCCAGGTCGAACCAGACGTTGGGCCCCGCCAGGGCCGCAAGGCCGCCGGCCATCGCCTCCAGCTCGGCCTGCTTCGGGGCCAGCAGGTGGCAGACCACGAACTTCATGCCCGCGTGGCGGCGGATCAGGCGGTGCAGCGCTTCGATCTGGCTGCTGGGGCTGCCCAGCTTGCCGATGTCGATGACGAAGACCAGGCCGTGCTCGTCGGCGAAGGCGGCTTCGCGCTCCATCATCTCGCCGTCCAGCGCAAAGACCGGGTGCGTGGCCATTAGCCCCGACCCGGTGCTGACTTCGAACTTGACCACCCGCAGGCCCAGCTCTTCGAAGAGGTGGCGGACGATGCCGTCCCGGTTGCGGCTATAGGGGTCGTAGGCCCCAGCCGCCAGGAAGCGCTCCGGCCACTGCTGCTGCGCCTGCCAGCTGTAAAGGTTCTGAAAGCCGAGGTAGCCCCCCTGCAGCAGCACGGCGCGCTCCACGCTGTGGGCGTCCATCACCTGCAGGATGCGCTCCGGGGTGGCCTGGTCCGCGCCCCATTCGGGCGGCAGCAGCTGGCAGGTCGAGCCGTCGGCGTACATCCCGCGGCCCCCGCCGCAGCTGCGCAGCTCGCCCCCGGCGCCGGTGCCGGCGATGCACTGTACCAGATGGACATGGGCGTCGATGATCTTCATGGAAGTATCTCCTTTCCTTATGGGCAGGCGGGCGTCCCCGGCGGGCCGCGCCCGGCGCGGGGAGTTCAGGTCCTATTATGCAGGCCGGGGACGCCCCTGTCAAGCGCGGCGCTTGCCGCCCGGCGCGCCGCGTGCTACAATAAAGCTGGATATTGAAAAGGAGGCGCATGCCATGCCGGATGCAAAGCACGCACCGCCCCCCAGGATCCTGATCCGGGGCGCGCGGGTGCACAATTTAAAGAACGTGGATGTGGACATCCCCCTCAACCGGATCGTCGGTGTGGCGGGGGTGTCGGGCTCGGGCAAGTCGAGCCTGGCGCTGGGCGTGCTGTATGCCGAGGGCTCGCGCCGCTACCTGGACGCGCTGTCCACCTATACGCGCCGCCGCATGACGCAGGCGGCCCGCGCCGACGTGGACGAGGTGCTGTACGTGCCGGCGGCGCTGGCGCTGCACCAGCGGCCGGGGGCGGGGGGCATACGCTCGACCTTCGGCACCGGCACCGAGATGCTGAACAGCCTGCGGCTGATGTACTCGCGCCTGGCCAGCCACCGCTGCCCGAACGGCCACTATGTGCCGCCCAGCCTGGCGGTGGCCGCCGGGCAGGAGCTGGTCTGCCCGCTGTGCGGGGCACGCTTTTTCGCCCCTTCGGCCGAGGAGCTGGCCTTCAACAGCCAGGGCGCCTGCCCCACCTGCGGCGGCACCGGCACGGTGCGCAGCGTGGACCGCGCCACCCTTGTGCCCGACGAGAGCCTGACCATCGACGAGGGCGCCGTCGCCCCCTGGAACAGCCTGATGTGGTCGCTGATGACCGACGTCTGCCGCGCGATGGGCGTGCGCACCGACGTGCCCTTCTGCCAGCTGAGCGAGGAGGAAAAGCAGATCGTCTACGACGGGCCCATGGTCAAAAAACACATCTTCTACCGCCCGAAAAACGCCGACGCCCTCTCGGCCGGGGAGCTGGACTTCACCTACTACAGCGCCACGGCCACCGTGCTGAACGCCCTGCGCAAGGTCAAGGACGAAAAGGGCATGAAGCGGGTGGAAAAGTTCCTGAAAGAGGAGCGCTGCCCCGACTGCGGCGGCAGCCGCCTGTCCGAGGCGGCCCGCGCGCCGCGCCTGCAGGGCATCGGCCTGGATGAGGCCTGCGCCATGCCCCTGCAGCAGCTGCTGGCCTGGGTGCAGCAGACCCCCGCCAGCCTGCCCGCGCCCATGCAGCCCATGGCCCGCAGCATCTGCGAGGCCTTCGAGACGCCCGCCCGCCGCCTGCTGGAGCTGGGCCTGGGCTACCTCTCCCTGGACCGCGCGGCGTCCACCCTTTCGACGGGGGAGCGCCAGCGCATGCAGCTGGCCCGCGCCGTGCGCAACCGCACCACCGGCGTGCTCTACGTCCTGGACGAGCCGTCCATCGGCCTGCACCCGGCCAACCTCCAGGGCCTGACCGGCGTCATGCGGGACCTGGTGGCGGACGGCAACTCGGTGCTGCTGGTGGACCACGACACGCAGGTGCTCAAGGCGGCGGACTGGCTGATCGAGCTGGGGCCCGCCGCCGGCGCGGGCGGCGGGCGCATCATCGCCGAGGGCACGGTGGAGGCCCTCGCGCAGGACGGCCGCAGCCAGATCGGGCCCTTCCTGGCGGGGCGCGCGGGGGTGCGGCGCAAGGCCGTGCCCGAGGCGCAGCTGTTCGACGAGGGATGCATCGCCCTGTCCACCGGGCCGCTGCACACCGTGCAGCCCCTCGAGGCGCGCTGGCCCAAGGGCCGGCTGAGCGTGGTCACCGGGGGGTCGGGCTCGGGCAAGACCACCCTCGTGCTGGAAAGCCTGGTCCCCGCCGTCCAGGCGCAGGCCGCGGGCAGGACCCTGCCTGCGCACGTGCGCGCGCTGGACGCCGCCGGCATCACCCAGGCCAAGCTGATCGACGCCACGCCCATCGGGGTCAACGTGCGCTCCACCGTGGCCACCTACGCCAACGTCCACGACGAGCTGCGCAAGCTCTACGCCCGCAGCCCCGACGCGCGGCGGCTGGGCTACCGCGCGGGGGATTTCTCCTACAACACGGGGCGGCTGCGCTGCCCGGTCTGCGACGGCGCGGGCGCCATCAGCCTGGACGTGCAGTTTTTGCCCGACGTCGAGATCCCCTGCCCGGAGTGCCGCGGCAGCCGCTACGCGCAGGCGGCCCGGGCCGTCCGCTACACGAACGCGGCCGGGCAAAGCCTGTCGCTGCCCGAGCTGATGGCGCTGGACGTGGACGGCGCGCTGGAGTTCTGCCGCGGGCTGAAAACGGTGTACCCCCGCCTGAAGGTCCTGCAGGAGCTGGGCCTGGGCTACCTGACGCTGGGGGAGGCGACCCCCAGCCTTTCGGGCGGGGAGGCGCAGCGCCTGAAGCTGGCCAGCGAGATGGGCCGCGCGCAGGACGGCACGCTCTTCGTCTTTGACGAGCCGACCATCGGCCTGCACCCGCTGGACGTGCAGACGCTGCTGGACGTGTTCCAGGCGCTGACGGCCAGCGGCGCCACCGTGGTGGTGATCGAGCACGACCTCGACCTGATCCGCAGCGCCGACTATATCCTGGATATGGGCCCCGGCGGCGGCGCGGAGGGCGGGCGCATCGTCGCCTGCGGCGCGCCGGGCGCGGTCAGGCGCTGCGCCGCCAGCGTCACGGGGCGCTTCCTTTAAAAAGGGGCCGCGGCTCAGACCTTGGTCTCTTCGCCGGGCTGCCCGGCCTCGGCTGCGTCCTGCTGCGCCCGGCGGAACAGGTGGGCCAGGTCCCAGGCGGGCTCGCCGCCGGGCAGGGTGGCCCCGAACGACGGCACGAACAAGAACTTGCGGATGAGGAAGATCAGCCCGATGGCCGCCACGCCCAAAAGGTTCTCGACGGCGCTGCCGTGGCCCAGGATCATGTTGCGGGCGATGGCGTACAGCAGCACCTCCAGCGCGCTGCCGGGGCTGTGCTTGGCCAGCATCTTGATGAACTCGATGCCGATGACCAGGTTGAACG
>CALXGZ010000236.1 GCA_944387975.1 uncultured Faecalibacterium sp. | reverse complement strand
ATGGATTACGCCCTACTTTGATTTGATTTGCGGTTTTTCCGCATTTGGGGCACCTTTTCCATGCCTCTTCTGTCGCTTTTCTCATGTCTCTTATTATATCATAACATTTCTTTTTTGGACACTCCCTCGACAAACTTCTCCCCATATTGTATACTATGGTAAAAGATACGATACATATAAGGGACGCCCCCCGGGGCAGAAAGTGTGAAGCGCCTATGGCAGCAGAAAAGACCCAGCAACAGCTCCAGTATGAAAAGATGACCGCGACGCCCATCCCCAAACTGGTGATGGGCCTGGCGGTGCCCACCATCCTCAGTATGCTCATCACCAGCATCTATAACCTGGCCGACACCTTTTTTGTGGGGCAGCTGTCCACCAGCGCGTCGGGCGCGGTGGGCGTGGTGTCCAGCCTGATGGCGGTGATCCAGGCCATAGGCTTTATGCTGGGGCATGGCGCGGGCAGCGTCATCAGCCGCAGCCTGGGCAGCGGGGACGCGCCGGCGGCCTCGCGCTTCGCCTCCACCAGCTTTTTCACGGCCCTGGGGGCCGGGGCCGCGCTGGGCGTGTTCGGCGTGCTGGGGCTGACCCCGCTGATGCGCCTGCTGGGCAGCACCGAGACCATCCTGCCCCACGCGCGGGCTTACGCCTTTTACATTTTGCTGGCGGCCCCCTTCATGATGTCCAGCCTGGTGATGAACAACATCCTGCGCTATGAGGGCAAGGCCAGCTTCGCGATGGTAGGCCTTGTCACCGGCGGCGTGCTGAACATGGCGCTGGACCCGCTGTTCATCTTCGGCTTCGGCATGGGCACCGGCGGCGCGGGCCTAGCCACGGGCCTGAGCCAGGTGGTCAGCTTCTGCATCCTGCTGTCGATGTACCTGCGCGGCAAGACCGTCAGCAGGCTGTCGCTGCGCAGCTACACCCGCAGCGCGCGGGATATCGTCACCATCCTCACCACCGGCATGCCCAGCTTCGGGCGGCAGGGCCTGGCCAGCTTCGCCAGCATGATGCTGAACGTCGCCGCCCGCGCCTATGGCGACGCCGCCGTCGCGGCTATGAGCATCGTGTCGCGCATCTTCCAGTTCCTGATGTCGGTGGCGCTGGGGGTGGGGCAGGGCTTCCAGCCGGTGTCCAGCTACAACTACGGCGCGCAGAAGTTCCACCGCGTGCGCGAGGCCTGCATTTTTACGATGGAGGCCAGCTTCGTGCTGATGACCGCCCTGGCCGCGGTGTGCTACTTCCAGGGCGAGGGGCTGGTGCGCCTGTTCCGCGACGACGACACGGTCGCGGCCATTGCGCTGCCGGCCTTCCGCTGGCAGTGCATCGCCACCGTGCTGCAGCCGGTGCTGATCTGCAGCAACATGCTGTTCCAGAGCGTGGGCAAGGCCGGCCGGGCCACGCTGCTGTCGTGCTGCCGGCAGGGCATCTTCTTCATCCCGCTGATCGCGGTGCTGCCGCAGCTGTGGGGCCTGGCCGGCGTGCAGTACAGCCAGCCCATCGCGGATGTGTTCAGCTTTGTGGTGGCGGTGCCCTTTTTGTGGCAGTTCCTGCGGCAGCTGGAGCGCATGGACGCCCGCGTGCGCGCCGGCCAGAGCCCCGAATGAGGCCCCGCCGCGCCTGCCAAAAACCTAAAAAGATTGAGAGGAACGCCGCGCTTTTGTGCACACTGACGAAACACCGCCCATATGCTTGTGAAAAAACACGATGGGTGGTATAATTCGTGGGTAGTTTGGGGATGCCGTGCCCCCGTGACACAGCGGGGGCGCGTTTGGAAAAAAGATTTGACATGGAGGGATACGATATGAAAACAGTCGAACAGACCTTGATCGAAGCCGGCCGCGCCTATACCATCGCCGCGGCGAGCGGCAACGTCATCGGCTATGTGGGCGACAACGGCGCGGGCGGCGCACAGCTGCGCCTGGCCAAGTACGAGCGCAAGCCCGAGCAGGAGTGGCTCTTCGACCGCGTCGGGGAGAACAGCTACCGCATCCACTGCCGCGCCAACGGCAAGGTGATCGACCTGGCGATGGCGGGCACCGCCAACGGCACCTGGCTGCAGCTGTGGGACGACGTGCTGGGCGGCAGCCAGATGTGGACGCTGGTGCCGGTGAACGACGGCACGGTGCGCATCACCAGCCCCTGGGCCAGCGGCCGCTGCATGGACACCGTGGGCATCGGCAGCGCCGAGGGCGCCATTTTGCAGATCTGGCAGGAGAGCCCCGGCGCAGACCAGCTGTGGACCATCCGCCCCGTGAAGGAGCGCAAGCCCGCCGAGGCCCCCGCCGCCCCTGTTGCCCCTGTTGCCGAAGAGAAGGCCGCGGAGCCCGCCGCCCCGGTTGTCGAAGAAAAACCCGCCGAGGCTGCGCCCGTCGCTGAGGAAAAGGCCGCCGAGGCCCCTGCCGCCCCGGTTGCCCCGGTTGCCCCGGTTGCCGAGGAAAAGCCCGTCGAGGCCGCCCCGGCCCCGAAGAAGCGCGGCCGCCCCAAAAAGGCCGCCGAGGCCCCCGCGCCCGAGGCAAAGCCCGCCGTGAAGGCCCCGGCCGAAGCGGCCCCCGCCCCCGCCGCGGAAGAGGCCCCGGCCGAAAAGCCCAAGCGCCGCGCCTGCCGCACGAAGAAGGAGGCCGAGCCCGCCGCCCCCAAGGCCGAGCCCAAAAAGCGCGCCCCCCGCAAGAAGGCCGGGCAGTAAAACCCCATCATCCCACACGCCGTGCCCGCCCGGGCGCGGCGTTTTTGTTTGAAAACCTGCGGCGCTGGGCACACTATCTCCCGGACAGGAGGTAAGAGCCATGAACAAACGGAGCATCGTGAAAGTGACCGGGCGCGAGATCCTTGACTCCCGCGCGAACCCCACCGTCGAGGCCGAGGTCCGGCTGGCGGACGGCAGCGTCGGGCGCGGCTGCGCGCCCAGCGGGGCCTCCACCGGCGCGTTCGAGGCGCTGGAGCTGCGGGACGGCGACAAGGGCCGTTACCTGGGCCGGGGCGTCCTGCGCGCGGTGGAGCATGTGGAGGGCGCGCTGGCCGGGGCCATCCTCGGCATGGACGCGGCCGGGCTCTGGGCGGTGGACGCCGCCATGCGGGCCGCCGACGGCACCAAAGATAAATCCCGCCTGGGGGCCAACGCCATGCTGGCCGTCTCCATCGCGGTGTGCCGGGCGGCGGCCGCGTCCTACGGCATGCCGCTGTACCGCTATCTCGGCGGCGCGGGGGGCCGCTGCCTGCCCGTGCCCATGATGAACATCCTCAACGGCGGCGCGCACGCGGCCAACAACATCGACACGCAGGAATTCATGATCATGCCGGTGGGCGCGGACAGCTTCCGGCAGGGGCTGCGCATGTGCGCCGAGGTCTACCACGCCCTGCGGGACATTTTGCGCGGCAGGGGCCTGTCCACCGCCGTGGGCGACGAGGGCGGCTTTGCGCCCGACCTTGCCGGCGACGAGGAGGCCATCGAGACCATCCTCGCGGCCGTCGAGCGGGCGGGTTACCGGCCGGGGACGGACTTTGTGCTGGCGCTGGACGCGGCCGCCAGCGAGTGGAAGGACCCTGCAGGCGGCGCGGGCCGCTACCGTCAGCCCAAGTCGGGCCGGGAGTACAGCTCCGCCGGGCTGACCGCCCACTGGAAAAGCCTGGTGGAGCAATACCCCATCCGCTCGCTGGAGGACGGCCTCGGCGAGGAGGACTGGGCGGGCTGGCAGCAGCTGACGCGGGAGCTGGGCGCGAAGGTCCAGCTGGTGGGCGACGACCTCTTTGTCACGAACACCGCCCGCCTGGCGCAGGGCGTCGCCGGGGGCTGCGGCAACGCCGTCCTGATCAAGCCCAACCAGATCGGCACCGTCTCCGAGACGCTGGAGGCCATCCAGATGGCCCATAGGGCCGGCTATGCGGCCATCGCCTCGCACCGCTCCGGCGAGACGGAGGACACCACCATCGCCGACCTGGCGGTGGCCCTGAACACCTGCCAGATCAAGACCGGCGCGCCCACCCGCAGCGAGCGCGTGGCCAAGTACAACCGCCTGCTGCGCATCGAGGAGGAGCTCGGCTCGGCGGGCGTATACCCGGGCGCGCATGCCCTCCGGGGGGAATAAAGCAAAAAAGCCCGCCGTAGCGCAAAACTACGGCGGGTATTTCTATGCTCAGCGGTTCACTTTCTTATCGGCGGCGAGGTAGGGGTCCATGCTGCTGCGGCCGGCGGAGCGGCGGTTTTGCAGGCTGGCCGCGATGAAGGCCTTGAACAGCGGGTGGGCGCGGTTCGGGCGGCTCTTGAACTCGGGGTGGAACTGCGCGCCCAGGTGGAAGGGCCGGCCCGGCAGCTCCACCGTCTCGACCAGGCGGCCGTCGGGGCTGGTGCCCGAGATGACCAGGCCCGCGGCCTCCATCTCGGCGCGGAAGTCGTTGTTGAACTCGTAGCGGTGGCGGTGGCGCTCCCAGATCAGGTCCTGGCCGTAGCAGGCGGCCATTTTGGTGCCGGGGGCCACCTTGCAGGGGTACTTGCCCAGGCGCATTGTGCCGCCCTTGGGGATGTTGCCCTGCTGGTCGGCCATCAGCGCGATGACGTTGTGGGCCCCGTCGGGGGTGAACTCGCTGGAGTTGGCGTCGGCGTAGCCCAGCACGCCGCGGGCAAACTCGATCACCATGATCTGCATGCCCAGGCAGATGCCGAAGTAGGGCGCCTCGTGCTCGCGCGCCCAGCGGGCGGCGGCCACCATGCCCTCGATGCCGCGGTCGCCGAAGCCGCCCGGCACGATGATGCCGTCCACATCGCAGAAGGCGGCGGCGCAGTCAAGGTCGCTGCGCAGCTCTTCGCTGTCCACCCACTTGATCTCCACCTGGCTGTCGTTCTCGAAGCCGGCGTGGTACAGGCTTTCCATCACCGAGAGGTAGGCGTCGTGCAGCTTGACGTATTTGCCCACCAGCGCGATGGTGCACGTGCGCGAGCGCGAGGCGATGCGCGCCACCACGTCCTTCCACTCGGTCAGGTCGGCGGCGGGCACGTCCAGGTTCAGCTTTTCCACCACCACGTCGTCCAGCCCGTTGGAGTGCAGCATCAGCGGGCACTGGTACAGGCTGGGCATGGTCAGGTTCTCGATGACGCACTCGGGCTTGACGTTGCAGAAGGTGCTGATCTTGCGGCGGATGTCGCTGCCCACGCTGCCGTCGGCCCGCAGGATGATGATGT
>CALXGZ010000235.1 GCA_944387975.1 uncultured Faecalibacterium sp. | reverse complement strand
TGACCATCCTGACCATGTGCATGGTGGGCGTGATGCTGTTCTGCTCCAAAAAGATCAGCGCCCAGAGCGGCAAGTACTTCATCGCCCAGCAGCGCGACCTCGGCGCCGTCAACGGCTACATCGAGGAGATGCTCGAGGGCCAGAAGGTGGTCAAGGTCTTTACCCATGAGCAGAAGACCCTCGACGGCTTCAAGGAGCTGAACGGCAAGCTGAAGGAGAGCTCCATCCGCGCCAACGGCTTCGCCAACATCATGATGCCCGTCAACGCCCAGCTGGGCAACGTCAGCTATGCCCTGTGCGCCCTGCTGGGCGCGGCGCTGGCGGTCAGCGGCTTCGGCGGGGTCACCCTCGGCACCGTCATGGCCTTCCTTGCGCTGAACAAGAGCTTCAACATGCCCATCACCCAGGTGTCGATGCAGGCCAACAGCGTCATCATGGCGCTGGCCGGCGCCGAGCGCATCTACGCCATGATGGACGCCCCCAGCGAGGCCGACGACGGCTACGTCACCCTCGTCAACGCCAAGTACGACAAGGACAACAACCTCGTCGAGACCGCCGGGCGCACCGGCATCTGGGCCTGGAAGCACCCCCACCACGACGGCACTCTGACCTACAAAAAGCTGGAGGGCGACATCCGCTTCTTCGACGTCGACTTCGGCTACACCCCCGCCAAGACTGTCCTGCACGACATCAACCTCTACGGCCTGCCCGGCCAGAAGATCGCCTTCGTCGGCACCACCGACGCGGGCCAGACCACCATCACGAATCTGATCAACCGCTTCTACGACATCCAGGACGGCAAGATCCGCTACGACGGCATCAACATCCGCAAGATCAAAAAGGCCGACCTGCGCCGGTCCCTGGGCATCGTCCTGCAGGACACCCACCTGTTCACCGGCACCGTGATGGACAACATCCGCTACGGCCGCCTGGACGCCACCGACGAGGAATGCGTCGTGGCCGCAAAGCTCGCCAACGCCGACGGCTTCATCCGCCGCCTGCCCGACGGCTACAACACCATGCTGACCGGCGACGGCGCGAACCTGTCGCAGGGCCAGCGCCAGCTGCTGGCCATCGCCCGCGCGGCCGTCGCCGACCCGCCGGTGCTGATCCTGGACGAGGCGACCAGCTCCATCGATACCCGCACCGAGGCCCTGGTGCAGGCGGGCATGGACGGCCTGATGTACGGCCGCACCACCTTCGTCATCGCGCACCGGCTGTCCACCGTCCGCAACGCCGACTGCATCATCGTGCTCGAGCAGGGCCGCATCATCGAGCGCGGCAGCCACGACGAGCTGATCGCCAAAAAGGGCAAGTACTATCAGCTGTACACCGGCAACTTGGCGGAATAAGCGCCCGCTCCCCGTTCCTTTGCGGAACGGGGATTTTTGCGTTTTTCTGGGAAATATGCGTTTCGCTCTTTTCACGTGAGCGGTTTTATTGTACAATAAAAGATGAAACTGCCGAAACGAACACCGAACGAGAAGGAGCAACGCTATCTATGGCGAATTTTGATATCAAGGTGCTGGCCCTCGACCTGGACGGCACCCTCACCAACGACGACAAAGAGATCACCCCCCGCACCCGCGCCGCGCTGGACGCCGCGCTGGCCCGGGGCGTCACCATCGTGCTGGCCTCCGGCCGGCCCACCGCCGGCGTGGTGCCGGTGGCGCGCCAGCTGGACCTGGGCGAGCCGGGCCGCCCGGGCATGATCCTGTCGTACAACGGCGGCGCCATCGTGGACTGCGCCCCCGGCAGCCGGGTGCTGTGGCAGCAGGTGCTGCCCGCCCCCATGGTGCCGGCCCTGTGCGCCTTTGCCGCCAAGCAGAACGTGGCCATCGTCACCTACAACGACGAGGGCATCGTCACCGAGCGCCCCGAGGACCCCTGGGCCCAGAAGGAGGGCTTTACCAATAAGCTGCCGCTGATCGGCGTGCCGGACCTTGCCGCCTACGTCAACTACCCGGTGAACAAGATGCTGATCACCCTCGACCCGCTGCGCCTGCGGGGGGTGCTGCGCGCCGGCGAGCAGCGCTTTGCCGGGCAGATCGACCTGTACCCGTCCAGCCCCTTTTTCATCGAGGCGGTGCCCCTGGGCGTCGCCAAGGACCGCAGCCTGGCCGCCCTGCTGGACCGCATGGGCCTGCGCCCGTCCAACCTGATGGCCTGCGGCGACGGCATGAACGACCGCTCGATGATCCGCTACGCGGGCGTAGGCGTCGCCATGGCCAACGCCACCGGCCCCGTCAAGGCCAGCGCCCGCTATGTCACCGCCGCCGACAACAACCACGACGGCGTCGCCGAAGCCATCGAACGCTTTATTTTGAACGACTGAACGGAGGGAGAGCAGCACTATCATGCCGCAGCGGAATTTGGTCATTTTCGATCTGGAATGGAACATCGGCTACCATCCCTACACCTTCAACTATCACGGCGTGGAGCAGACCCTGCGCGGCGAGATCATCGAGATCGGCGCGGTGCGGGTCGACGAGCAGGGCAAGGTCCTGGATACCTTCTCGATCCATCTGCGGCCGCGCATCTTCCGCAAGTTGCAGCACCACATCGCCAAGGTCACCGGCCTGACCCAGGCCGACCTGGACAAGGGCGAGCCCATCCTGCAGGGCCTGCGCCGCTTTATGAAGTGGTGCGGCCCGGACGCCGAATTTGCCGAGTGGGGCCTGGACGACGTGCCGGTGCTCAAGCAGAACCTGTTCCTGTGCAACCTGGACGAGAGCCGCCCCACCGTCTGGTACAACCTGCAGCAGATCTTCCTCAGCCAGTACCCCCGCAAGGAGGGCGACGGCCTTACGCTGGAAAGCGTCGTCACCCGGCTGGGCCTGCCCACCGACAGGCCCTTCCACGACGCGCTGGCCGACGCGCTGTACACCGCCGACATCTGCCGCTGCATCGACCTTGCGCGCGGTCTGGCCGAGTACCCCACCGAGGCGGAGAGCCTGCGCCAGAGCCTTTGCCCCGCCCCGGGGGACTACCGCGACTTCCGCATCTGGGAGGGCTACGTCGAGCAGTACGCCTGGCGCAGCGACCCGGCCATCCTCAGCGCGGCGTGCCCGGTGTGCGGCGCGCCCCTTGCGCCCGACGAGGTCTGGCTGAAAAAGGGCAGCAACAGCTGGTACACGCTGGCCCAGTGCCCCCGCTGCGCCGGCGGCGAAGGCGAGGCCGCACAGGGGGTGTTCCTGCGCTACAAGCTGGCCCGGCGCGACGGCCTGCACTGGACCTACGCCCGCTGCCTGCAAATGCCCACCGCGGAGCTGCTGGCGAAATGGTCCAAGCAGCGCCGCCAGCAGCTCGAGCGCGTTAAGGCCGCCGGGGCCCGCGCCGCAAAGCCCGCCCAGGACAAATAGGATCCACCTTTTTCGGCATTTTTTGGAAGAACTTGACAGTTCGTTCACTGCTTTGTCATAATCGCAGGGTATACTAGAAGGCAGATACGATGGGGCGCACCCGATAGGAGGACGGTACATGGAAGAAACGCTGCTGTATTGGAGCAGTCAGATCACGTCGCTGGAGTTCTGGCAGCATCTGCTGGACAGCTTCGAAGGGCTGGGCCCGCTGGTGCCCATCCTGCTGGCGATGGTGGAGTCCTTCGTGCCGCCCCTGCCGCTGATCGCCATCGTGGCGCTGAACGTCGCGGCCCACGGCCCGGTGATGGGCTTTTTGTACAGCTGGTGCGGCGTAGCCATCGGCGGCTCGGTGATGTTCACCTTCTGGCGCCGGGTGGTCAAGCGTTTTTTCTGGCGGCACGCCAGCAAGTACGCATGGTTCCGCCGCGCGCAGAAGTGGGTCAGCAACTGCGACACCTCGGCCCTGTTCACGCTGGCCATGCTGCCCTTCACGCCCACCTCGTTTTTGCACCTGACCTTCGGCATCTCCGACTTTGACAGCCGGCGCTACATCCTCACCCTGCTTGCCGGCAAGGCGGTGATGGTGGCCATGATGGCCATTTTCGGCCAGTCGCTGACCAGCGCGCTGGAAAACCCCCTCTACCTGGTCCCGGCCGTGGCTCTGTGGGTGGGCATGTACTTCGCCTCGAAGCTGTTCTGCCGCAAGCACAACCTGGACTGAACTGAACGCACAAAACGCCCGCGCAGGCCTCCCCGCGCGGGCGTTTTAATTTACGTGCATGCGCAGCCATTCCAGCAAGTCTTCGTATCCCATGCTTCCCGCTGCGACCGAAAGCCCTGCCGCTATAAGCTCCTCATCCCTGTAGGAGAAAGACACCTGGTTGATATCCAGAAAAACCAGCATCACATGTACGCCGATCCTCTTGTTCCCATCAATAAAAGGGTGATTCCGAATCAAACCGAAGCCGAGTCTTGCGGCTTTTTCCAGAATGGTGGGATAAAGCTCGATCCCTCCAAAGGACTGAAACGGCGCGTTTACAGCAGAATCCAATAGCCCTTCATCCCGTATCCCATCCGTGCCTCCATAGGCCGCGATCATGTCCTCGTGCAATTTTAGGATGATACGTTTACTGAGTACCTTCATTTTGCAAGTTCCTCATAGACGGCGCGGTTGCGCTGCATCCATTTCTGCGAAGACAGCAGCACCTCTTCGTCAGAGGCTTCCTGCATCTCGTCCAGCTTGCTGAAATCGATCACCATATAGCGGGGCGCATTGTTTTTGAGGATGACCGCCGACCCATATTGATCGACCAGCCGTGCCACCTTGGAAAAATTCTGGTTCGCTTCCGAAATGGATACCAGCGTTTTGCTGTTGATATTCATAACATCACCTCCTAAATATATTATAGCGGATACAGCCTATAAATTCAACCTTAAATCTATCCTGTTTTGCAAAGTAAACGCCCGCGCAGGCCTCCCCGCGCGGGCGTTTTATCGTTTATTTCAGCCTTTGGGGCCGGCGCCGTGGCGCTGTTCCTCGGCGGCCAGCTCGCGGTCGAGGGCGGTCTTGCGGTTGTCCAGCAGCAGGTCGCGGTTGTAGCGGAAGTAGCGCTCGCAGCCGTTCTCGGCGATGAAGGTGTGGGCCGCCGGCGACACCGTCAGCTCGGTGACGAACACCACCATCTCCTGGCTCTCGCCGAAGGCGTCCTCCATAAAGTCGAAGGCGGCTTCCAGCGCGGCGGCGGCCCCGTCCTGGGCCTGCTCCCGCTCGTCCGCCAGCGCCTCGAAGTAGCCGCGCAGCAGCTCC
The DNA here is from genome assembly GCA_944387975.1 of uncultured Faecalibacterium sp. GTDB lineage: Bacteria > Bacillota > Clostridia > Oscillospirales > Ruminococcaceae > Faecalibacterium. The sequence goes on along the minus strand of CALXGZ010000235.1, from coordinate 4,668 downwards.
AGCGCCTCCTGGGTGGCGGCGGCGTGAGCGCGGCGCAGCTTGCCCGCCCAGTCCCGCAGGGCGGCCGCCACGCCCAGCCGGTGGGCCAGGCCCTCCGCGTCCAGGGCGTTCGCCGCGCGCAGGCGGGCCGTCTCGGCCTCGTAACCGGCGGTCTGCTGCTGCAGCAGCGTTTCGGCGTCGCCGGGCTCGGCGTCGGGCAGGGCGGCCAGGTCCTGCTTGAGCTGACGCAGCAGCGCGTAGCACTCGTCGGCCACGGCGTTGCGGCGGCAGCTGTCCGCAAAGCGGCTCTTCAGGCCGGCCAGCAGCAGGCTGACCAGGCTCAGCCGCTCGTCAAAGGGCGCGTTCAGCAGCCGCGCGAAGGCCGCCGGCCGGGGCTTGCCGGCCAGGATCTCCTCCACGCCGTAGTCGTCGCGGTACTTGTAGTAGAGGTCGAGGTAAGCGGCGAAGTCCTCGGCGATGCGCTTGTGCTGCACATACTGGCGCACCACGGCCTCGTCGGCCTGCATGCCCAGGGCCTCGTAGGTGTCCAGCAGGTTCGACAGGTCCTCCCAGCCGCGCGCGGTGACGAACTGCGTGCCCTCCACGTCGGCGTTGATCTGGTAGAAGTTCTGCGGGTGCAGCTCGAGATAGCTCAGGATGGCCCCGTGGATGCCCGCCGTCCGGGCGTAGTCCCGCCAGGCGGGCAGGTCGGGCCCGATGTCCATGCGGCGGACGCGGTCCAGCGTGACGATGTCGAAGTCCCGCACCGACTTGTTGTACTCGGGGGGGTTGCCGGCCGCGACGATCACCCAGCCCGCCGGCACCGCCTGGTTGCCGAAGGTCTTGCACTGCAAAAACTGCAGCATGGTGGGGGCCAGCGTCTCGGACACGCAGTTGATCTCGTCGATGAAGAGGATGCCCTCCGCAAGGCCCGTCGCCTCCATCTTTTCGTAGATCGAGGCGATGATCTCGCTCATCGTGTACTCGGTGACGGAGACGTCCTTGCCGCCGTAGTGCTTTTGCCGGATGAAGGGCAGGCCCACGGCGCTCTGGCGGGTGTGGTGGGTGATGGTGTAGGACACCAGCGCCACCCCGCACGCGCGGGCGGCCTGCTCCATGATCTGGGTCTTGCCGATGCCCGGCGGGCCCATCAGCAGGATGGGCCGCTGGCGCAGCGCCGGGATGGCGTATTCGCCCAGGGCGTCTTTGGCGAGGTAGGCTTTCACCGTCCGCTCGATCTCTTCTTTTGCGCGTTTGATATCCATAGTGCACTCCTCACGAGTTGTTCAGGTCTCGGTACAGGTCTTCGTCCTCGTCCAGGGCGGCGGGGGAGGGGGCGGCGGGCGCGGCCGGGGCGAACTCGTCCTCGTCCAGCACCACCTTCATGGCCCAGGGCGGCACGCCCGCGTCGTCGAACTTGTCGCCCAAAAAGAGGAAGGCCGCGTCGTAGGGCGGCCGCCGGGCCGGGTAGGTCCCCATGCCGTCGGTGAAGTAGAGCAGGCCCCGCAGGTTCTGGAACTTCTTTTCCTCGCACAGCCGCGTGACGTAGTCGAAGGCGGGGCGGAAGTCGGTGCCCCCGCCGCCCGCCAGCTCGAAGTGGTCCATCAGCTCGATCAGCTCCTCCTCGGTGGCGACGGGGTGGTCCCGCTGGACCTTGTTGTCGGCCTGGATGATGTGCAGGTTCATCCGGCGGAAAAAGCTCTCCCGCTGCTTGAGCAGGGCGTAGGTCTCGGACAAAAAGCTGCGCACCAGCGCGCCGGAGGTGGAATAGCTGGTGTCGATGACCAGGGCGATCTCCTCGATCTTTTTGCTCTCCCGCGTTTCCAGCGGCTCGATCAGGGGCATGTTGCCGTAGACCGACAGGCCGTAGGTGTAAAAGTTCAGATCGAAGGTGTCGGGGTCCAGCCGCGGCTCCTCCCGCAGCACGCAGAAGCGGCGCAGGAAGTCCCTGTAGCTGCTGCGGCTGCGGTTCGCCGCCTTGACCGCCTCGGCCAGGCTGCCGCCTTCGGCGCCGGCCTCCTTGGCGTGCAGTTCCAGCTCCGCCTCCATCCGGCGGCCGATCTTCTGCCAGGCCGCCTGGGCCTGGGGCATGGGCTGTTCGGGCTGGCCGGGCTTCGGCCACAGGCGGTGGTCGTCGGCGTAGAACTCGCGCTCCAGCTGCTTCTGCACGCCGGGGGTCAGCCCCCGCAGCCAGCGGTAGGCCGGGGCCGCCGCCGCCACATGGCCCCCGGCGGTCAGCGCCTCGTAGGCGCGGCGGCGCACGTAGGTCAGCGGGCGGGCGACGCTTTTGCGCCCCAGCCCGTCGATCACGTTTTCCACCGCGATGTCGCAGGCCAGATGCCACAGGGCCGGGTCGCGGCTGCCCTGCATCCACAAATGGCGGAACACGCAGTGGAAGATCGTGTGCAGGTACAGGCGGCTGAGGTACTTCGGGTTCTGCCGGTACAGCCGCAGCAGGGCGCTGGGCTGGTAATACAGGTGCACGCCGTCGGTGGCCAGCACCCCGCAGCGCTCGTCGGGGACGGGGTCCAGCGCGCCCAGGGCCTGGTCCAGGAAGCGGAACTCCAGGTACAGCCCGCTGCGCAATACGGCCAGCACCTCGCGGCCCATCCGGGCCTGCCACTGCTCGTGGGTCTCGGGCCGCGCCGACTGGAAGGGCGCGTTGAAATCAACGGGCGCTCTGCGCGCCATAGGGGACCGCCTCCTTTCCGGCTGTCAAAAGTCGAAGTCGTAGCGCCGCCGGCGTTTCGGCGCGGCGGCGTGGGCCTTGTACTCGGCGTCGGCCACAAGGGCCGCGGCCGCCGCGTCCCCCGCCCGCTGGGCCGCCCGGGCCGCCGCCGCGAGGGCGGGGCCGTCCAGCACCTGCAGCGCCAGCAGGGCCGCAAGGGCGGCTTTGTCCTCGGCATGGATCAGCGCCGCGGCCGCAGCGCCGCCCTGCTGCGCCAGAAAGGCCCGGTAGCGCGCGGCGGCCTGCGCCCCCAGCTGCCAGGGCCAGCGCAGCCTGTCCAGGCACAGCAGCGCCATATAGACGGGCTCGTCCCCGCCGTGCCCCTGGGCGAACACCCCGTCGTACTCCCCGGCCAGCAGCCTGCCGTCGCGGAAGCACTGGCGGTAGTGGTAGCCCTGGCCCGAAAACGTGTGCAGCAGGATGTGGGCGGGGGTCTCCTCGATGTCCTCCCAGTATTCGGGGTAGCGGAAGGCGGCGGCCACCGGCCCCTCGGGCCCCTCCGGCCGGAAGAGCGCGCGCAGGTTGCCGGCGATGTTGTTCACGATGGACGGCAGGCCGGTGGGCGTCTCGGGGCCGGCGTACAGCGTGACTTCCGCCAGCTCGAAGCAGTTGAGGAAGACGTCGCTGCCCACGGCCAGCGGCCCGCCCCAGGCCGCCATGCGGCGCAGCGCGCGGCAGTTGTAAAAGGCGCAGCTGTCCATCTCCCGCAGGGCGGCGGGCAGGGCGATCTCCTCCAGGAAGCGCCCCGCCACCGGGTGCAGCGCCTCGGGCGGGAGGCCGCCGGCCTCCACGGGGCGCAGCGCGCCGTCCTCCCGGCGCACGCAGCGCAGCAGGGGGCCGCGGGGGGCGTCGCGCACGGTCTCGGCAAAGCAGTAGCCCCCCAGCTTGACCAGGGGCAGCAGCCTGCCGTCGGGGGCCGGCAGCGCCTCGGGCAAGGCCAGGACGGGGCTGCCGCCGTACACGCGGGCCAAGGCCGCGCCGCCCCCGGGCAGGGCGGTATAATCGAATACTTCAGTGACGCGGGGCATGGGGCCCTCCCTCCCAAAACAAAGCGCCCCCCACGGCGTGCCGCCGCAGGGAAGCGCTGTGTGCAATGATCAGCCTGCGGTGGCCTGGGCCACGCAGTCGTCCATGCCGGCCAGCACGGCCTGGCTGGTAAAGGTGCTGCCGGCCACGATGTCCACGCCTGCGGTGGAGCCGGCCGCGGCCAGCTCTTCGGCCAGCTGCTCGGCCGCGACGCCGCCCAGGGCGGGGGTCTCGTCCCCGGCGTCGACCTCCACCGCCGACACCACGCCGCCGCTCACGGTCACGGTGACGGTCACGTCGCCGATGTAGCCCTGCTGCACCGAGGTGTAGGTGCCGTCGGCCAGCGCGCCGCCGGCGGCGCCGCCGGGCACGGGGCCGGTGCTGCGGATATAGAACAGGAGGGCGAAGGCCATCAGGACGGTGGCGACGGCCATCAGAAGTGCGTTGCGCAGAATACGTTTGGGCATAAGTGCTCCTTTCATTCCAGTGGGTTGAGGGTTTTACTTATTCTGAGCGGGCTTGAAGCTGTCCCGCAGGGTAACGATGCGGTTGAACACGCCCGGGTGTTTCGAGTCCGGGGTGAAGAAGCCGTTGCGCACGAATTGGAACTTGTCGCCGGGCTTTGCATCCGCGAGGGAGGCCTCCAGCTTGCAGCCGGTGCAGACGGTGACGCTGTCCGGGTTGAGGAAGTCCTTGTAGCTGCTCCCCTCGGGCAGGTTGTTCATGTTCTCGCGGGTGAACAGCTTGTCGTACAGGCGCACCTCGGCCTCGACGCAGTGGGCCGCGCTGACCCAGTGGATGGTGCCCTTGACCTTGCGGCCGTCGGCGGGGTTGCCGCAGCCGGTCTCGAGGTCGGCGGTGCAGTGGATGGCGGCGATGGAGCCGTCGGCGTTTTTATCCACGCCGGTGCAGCGCACGATATACGCGCCCATCAG
>CALXGZ010000234.1 GCA_944387975.1 uncultured Faecalibacterium sp. | reverse complement strand
GCCGCCGCCAGGGCACGCAGCTTCGCCTCGGCTTCGGCGGCGGCCTGCTCGGCCAGGGCGCTGGCCAGCGCGTCGGCGGCGGCCCCGGCGGCCACGTCCCCCACGCCGGCCCGGCGGATCTGCGCGTCCACGCCGGGCCCCAGCGTCACCGCCAGCAGCAGCGCCTCGGCGCAGCCGGCCAGGTGCCGGGCGATGTCCGCCCCCTGCCACAGCTCCGCCAGGGCGCCCACCGGGGCCCGCAGGTACACCGCCCGCGGCGCGGCCGCCGCCAGCAGCGGCGCGGCACAGCGCACAAGCAGCGCCCGGGTCGCCTCGTCCGGGCCGCCCCGCGCCCCCATATACCGCGCCGCCTGCTCGATGTCGGCCGCCTCCGGCCGGCTGAGCGCCAGGGGCCGGCTCACGATAGCCGCCCGCATCCCGCGTCCCCCTTTCATGATGTGGTGGGTTTATTGTAGCACAGTTGCCCCCAAAGCGGAAGTGCCTGATGCGCGGGGCGCAAATTGTAAAAATTTTTTTATGATTTTGTGCAGCGCTTGCCAGGGGCGCAGCCGCGCGCTATAATAATAAGACCTACTACTGTTTAGGGTTTATGAAGCATACGTTCAAAGAGAGGTAAGACTATGAAACGCATCCTTTCCATCGCTTTGTGCGGCGCGCTGTGCGCCGCCCTCGCCGCCTGCGGCGGCAGCTCCTCCTCCACGGCCTCTTCGGCCCCGGCGGCCTCGTCGCAGCCGGCAGCCTCGTCGCAGCCGGAGGGTGGGCCCGTCCAGGCCGAGGGCGGCCTGCAGATCGGCCAGGCCTACGCCGCCGCCCACGGCGACAAGTGCTTTACTTACGCCGTGGCCGTCGTCCAGGACGACGTGATCGTCGCCGCCTACCTCGACGACTTCCAGTTCATGAGCGCCGCCGACGGCGTGACCGGCGTGCCCAACAGCGACGCCGATTTCGGCGCGGACTACGCCGAGGGCATGGTCCTGGCCTCCAAGCGTGAGAACGCCGCCTACTACAGCGAGAACATGGCCAAGGCCGGCTCCACCGTCGCCATCGACGCCAACTTCGACGCCATCCAGAGCTACGCCGTGGGCAAGACCATCGACGAGCTGTCCGCCACCGCCAGCAGCGAGGACGCCGTCGACGCCGTCTCCGGCGCGACCCTGGCCGATACCGCCGGCTACCTGCAGGCCATCGCCGCAGCCGCCCGCAACGCCCAGCAGAACCAGGCCGTCGACTTCACCGGCGACGCCAGCCAGCTGCGCCTGAACGTCGCCTACAGCGCGGCCCACGGCACCAAGTGCTTCACCCTGGCCTCGGCCCTGACCGACGGCGACAGCATCGTCCTGAGCTACCTGGACGACCTGCGGTTCATGAGCAGCGCCGACGGCGTGACCGGCGTGCCCACCAGCGACGGCGGCTTCGGTGAGAACGTCGCCGAGGGCAAGGTCCTGGCCTCCAAGCGCGAGAACGCCGCCTACTACAGCGAGAACATGGCCAAGGCCGGCTCCACCGTCGCCATCGACGCCAACTTCGACGCCATCCAGAACCACCTCAACGGCATGACCCTGGCCGACACCGAAGCCCTGGCCGCCGAGGAGAACCCGGTGGACGCCATCTCCGGCGCGACCCTGGCCGACACCGCCGGCTACATCAACGCCGTCCTCGAGGCCGCGCAGTAACCCCGCCCCCTGAAACAGCCAAACACAACGCCCCGCAAGAAGCCGCCTGGCGGCCCCTGCGGGGCATTGTTCTGTTTTATACGCTTTTCAGCCGCGGCGTCACATAGTCTGCTCGTACAGGCGGATCAGGTCCTTCACGGTGGACTGGCGGGGATTCGCGGGGATATTGCCGCTCTTCATGGCGTCCTCGGCCATGGCGGGGATCTTGTCCGCCGTGACGCCCACCGCCGACAGGTTCGCCGGGATGCCCAGCCCCTCGTTCAGGCGGCGCAGCTCCGCCACCAACATGTCGGGGGTAAAGCGGGCGACGGGGCCGTCCTCCCGGCGGATATAGCGGTAGATCTTCTCGTAGCGGCCGTGGTCGGCCAGGGCGTTGTAGGCCATCACGTTGGGCAGCAGGATCGAGTTCGCCACGCCGTGGGGCACGTTGAAATAGCCGCTGACCGGGTGGCTCATGGCGTGGACGTTGCCCAGCCGCGCCCAGGCGAAGGCCATGCCCGCGAAGGTCGAGCCCAGCATCATGGCGCAGGCGGCCTCTTCATCCTGGCGGTTGGCCACGAAGCGGCGCAGGTGCGCGCCGATCAGCTCCATCGCCTTTTCGGCCATGGCGTCTGAGAAGGGGGTGGCGTTGCGGGAGATGTAGGCCTCGATGGCGTGGATCAGCGCGTCCACCCCGCAGGAGGCCGCGATGGAGGCCGGGGCCGTCATGATCAGGCAAGGGTCCAGCAGGGCGTGCTTGGGCAGCAGCTCGTAGCTGAACACCGACAGCTTATAGTTGCGGGCCGTATCGGTGATGACGGCGGAGGCCGTCACCTCGCTGCCGGTACCGGCGGTGGTGGGGATGGCGATGATGGGCACGATGGGCCCGGGCACCTTGAAGTTGCCCTCGTAGTCGGTGATGGCGCCGCCGTAGTTGGCCAATACGCCCACGGCCTTGCCCACGTCCATCGAGCTGCCGCCGCCCAGGGCCACGATGCTGGAGGCGCCGCAGCTCTTATACAGGGCCGCGGCCTCGTTCACCACCTCGACGGTGGGGTTCGGCACCACGTCCAGGTAGGCCGTGCAGGCGATGCCGGCCGCCTCGATGATGTCCGCCACCTTTTTGACCACGCCCAGCTTTTCCAGCCCGCGGTCCGACACCAGCAGCACATGCTGCGAGCGGCTCTCGCGCAGCACGTCGGGCAGCTGGCTCAGGCAGCCGGGCCCAAAGCGGATATCCTGCGGCACGGTAAAGCGAAAACTTTTCATGGCTATCTCCTCCTCTGGCTCAGAAATGCAGCTCGGTGCGCTGGATCAGGTCCTTCTGGAGGGGCTTGCCCAGCTCGACGAAATAGGCGCTGTAGCCGGCCACGCGCACCAGCATGTCCTTGTAGTCCTCCGGCTTTTTCTGGGCGGCGCGCATGGTGGCCGCGCTCATGATGTTGAACTGCACGTGCATGGGGCCCTTGTGCATGTACTCCTCGATGAAGTGCACGAGGTTGTCGCGTCCTTCGGTGCCGGCCACCGCGTCCTCGGGGAAGCGCAGGTTCATCAGCGTGCCGTTGGTGGCCAGGCTGTGGTCCACCTTTGCCAGCGAGTTGACGATGGCCGTCGGCCCGCTGATGTCGTGGCTGCCGGCGTCGGTGTGCACGGGGCCCATGTTGTCCGAGATGGCCTCTCCCTTTTTGCGCCCGTCCACCGAGGCGTTGGTGTTCAGGCCCATGGCCACGTTGGCGTTGACCGAGTACACCCCGGGGCTGAAGGTGGCCCCGCGGGGTGACTTGCGCCCCGCGATGTGCTTGCAGTAGGTCTCGAACATGAACTTGAACAGCGCGTCGGCATAGTCGTCGTCGTTGCCGTAGTGGTGCACCTTCGAGCTGTTCACCAGGGCGTAGAGCTTTTCGTAGCCGGCCCAGTTGGCCTTGACGGCGGCCAGCAGCTCGGCGCCGGTGCAGCGCCGCTCGTCAAAGACCAGCTGCTTGATGGCCGCCAGCGAGTCCGCGCAGGTGGCCATGCCGCTGGCCTGCGGGCCGATGCCGTTGTACTTGGCGCCGCCCTCGGTCAGATCGCGGCCGGACTCCATGCAGTCCTCGAAGAGGGCCGACACATAGGGCAGGGGCTTGCGGGCGCGGTGCGCGTCCTCGATGACGCACAGGCTCGTGCACATCTGGTTGGTCCAGTACTCGAACTGGGCGTCCACGCTCCGGCACACCTCGTCGAAGCTGGCGTAGCGGTCCAGGCTGCCGGTGTCGGGGCCGAGCTGCTTGCCCTGCGCGCCGCAGCGGGCCCAGCGCGGGCAGTGGGGGCCGCAGTCCAGGCAGCGGCCGCCGTTCAGCACCATCTCCATCATCTTGGGGGTGTTGACGTAGGCGGCGTCGTGCCAGCCGTATTCGCGGCCGGGCAGGCTGATCTCGACGCAGCCCACCACGCAGTAGTCGCGGGCCTCTTCCAGGCTCATGCCCTTGCGCATCATGCCGCGGATGGCGGGGGCGTCGTTGAACAGTTTGGGGTGGCCGTAGCCGGCGCGGATGCACTCCACGGCCTTGACGCGCAGCTCCTCGGGCGTACCTTCGTGCATGCGGACGCAGACCCAGGGGTTCATCATGCGGGTGTGGGCCGAGGCCTCCAGCATCAGCATGGTCAGGTCGTTGGTGGCGTCGTTGCCGTCGCGGTCCACGCCGCCGATGGTCAGGCTCTCGCCGCCGAAGCCGCGGCCGTTGCGCAGGGCCATGCTGCCGGCGTCCTTGAGCTTGGTGGGGTTGTTCAGCTTGACATACTCCACCTCCAGCAGCTCGAGGGCGAAGGCCTTGTCCAGGCCGTTTTTCTCCCGGTCGGCCGCGTAGTACGGGTACAGCCACTGGTCCATCCGCCCGTAGGAGATGGAGTGGCCGTTCGACTCGACGCAGATGAGCATGGTGGCGAAGTTGAACAGCTGCAGCGCCTGCCAGAAGGTCTGGGGCGTGCCGGCGGCCACCTGGCGGCAGTTGGCAGCGATGGCCTCCAGCTCGGTGCGGCGGGCGGGGTCCGCCTCTGCGGCGGCCATTTCCCCGGCCAGGGCGGCGTAGCGCAAAATGTACTTGCTGACGGCCCGAAGCATGATCAGCATGCCCTGGTAGAACTCGCGCTTGTCGTTGTAGTGGGCGTCGTGCATATCCAGGGCGGCTAGCTTTTCCTCCGCGCGGGCCGCCAGCCCGCCGAAGCCCAGCCGCATCAGCCGGGCGTAATCCACGGCCAGGTGGCCGGTGCCGGCGTAGTGGTACAGGTTCGTCTGGTAGATCTTCTTGCCGGCCTCCGAGCCTTTCAGCTGGTCGTCGTCCAGGCGGGCGTTGATGTAGTCGTCCAGCGTGCGGCCCTGCCACCAGGCGCACAGGTCGAGGATCTCCTGCCGCTCGGCCTCGGTGCGGATGTAGAACTGGTCGTGCTCGCGCTGCTCGAAGGGGTGGTGCAGGATCTCGTCGATGATCCAGTTGACCGAGAACTCCGGGTAGATGGGGGCCGCCTTGACCGGCGCGGCGATGTCGCCCACGATCAGGTCGTCCTCGTAGATGTAGATGCCGCAGTGCAGCAGCACGTTCTCGAAGGCGTAGGCCACCTTCAGCTTTTCGGGCAGGCCCTCGTGGGCCTGGTAGCTCTCAGTGACAAGGCGCAGCCGCTCGACGTCGATGTCGTAGCCGCGGTCAAGGAAGGTCTGGCGCAGCTTGTTGATGCGGGGGTAAGGGGACCAGTCCTCGTGATGGACCTGGTAGCCCACGCAGTAGTTTTTGTCAAACGGCTCGGTGCCGCTGGCGTTGGTATGGGTCGTTCCCATCAGGGTGCCTCCTCTCAGGCTTGTTCAGTCTTTTTCATGGGTGCCCACCAGGCAGTGGATGCCCTGGCTGTTGAAATAGGCGGCGATCAGCCCGACCTTCCGCTGGAAGGCCCGGCGGTTCATGCGCACGTCGCTCATCTGGTAGCTCATGCCAAGAGATTTGTACTTTTCCGTCCCTAGCCGCATGAAGCTGAGCAGCTGCAAGCAGCGTACCCGCCCGCCCAGCTGCCCCCGGATGAAGGCGGCGCTGGCCTCGATGTTGGCGCGGTCGTCGTTGACGCCGGGTATGATGGGGATGCGCAGGATCAGCTCCTGCCCAAGGCTTGCCAGGGTCTGCAAATTGCGCAGGATCAGGGCGTTGCCCTCGCCGGTATAGTGCCGGTGGCGGGCGCTGTCCATCATTTTCAGGTCCGAGATCCACAGGTCCGTGACGGGCAGCAGCCGCTCCACCACGGGCCAGGCAAAGCACAGCGTGCTCTCGCAGCAGGTGTGGATGCCCTCGGCCCTGCACGCGGCGAACAGCGCCGCCACAAAATCGCTCTGCACCAGGGGGTCCCCGCCGGAGACGGTCACCCCGCCGCCCGAGCGCTCGTAATAGCCGCGGTCGCGGCGGATGATCTCCATGCACTGGTCCACGGTCATGCGCTGCCCCCACAGCTTGAGCGCGTCGGAGGGGCAGGCCTCCAGGCAGGCCAGGCAGTCGGTGCACAGCGTTCGGTCAATGCCGGCCAGCTTGCCCACCGTAAAGCGGAAGGCCTCTTCCCCCGCGGGGCAGGCCTGCACGCAGGCCCCGCAGGCGCGCCGCCCGATGCACTTGCTGCGGTACACCCCCACCTGGGGCTGGCGGCATAGGCCCTCGGGGTTGCTGCACCAGCGGCAGTGCAGGGGGCAGCCCTTCAAAAACAGCTCGGTGCGCAGGCCTGGCCCATCGTGGATGGTGTAGCGCTGGATGTTGAATACGATGCCGCTCTCCGCCATGGCATCAGCCCCTGGCCGCCACGTTTTTGGTGGCGACGACGGGCACGCCGGTGCCGGCGGCGTCCTCCAGCAGCACCTGCCCGATGGCGACGGGCGCGGCGGCCTCGACGGTCTTCAACGCGCGGACTACGTCAAAGATCTTGCCCTTGGGCACGTCGCTGCGCGTCTTGCAGGAGACCGCCGGCAGCGTGCCGCCGGTCACGCGCACCGTGCTCGTCACGATGCGCGTGGGGTTCGTCACCTCCTTGCGGCCGTAGGCGTCGCCGCGCGGGCAGGTGTTGCCCGTCACCTTCGTGACGGCGCCGTCCTCCAGCTCCACCGTCAGCGGGCAGCCCATCGGGCAGCCAATGCAGATCAGTTCGATTTTCT
>CALXGZ010000233.1 GCA_944387975.1 uncultured Faecalibacterium sp. | reverse complement strand
AAGGCTTCTTCCACTTTATTGGCCAAGCCGATCAGGTCGATGCGGGTCCGGCCGCAGGTGGGGCAGCTGACAAACTGTACCCCGTCCCGGCGCAGGTCCAGGGCTTTTAAAATGTCCTTGGCGGCATACACTTCTTCCACCGGGTCGGCGGTGAGGGAAACCCGGATGGTGTCGCCAATGCCGTGGGCCAAAAGGCTGCCGATGCCGATGGCGGATTTGATGATTCCCATGTGCTTGGTGCCCGCTTCGGTGACCCCAAGGTGCAGCGGATAAGGGGCGCTTTGGTGCATCAGCTCATAGGCGGCAATCATGGTGCGGACGTCGCTGGACTTGATGGAAATCACAATGTCGTTGAAATCGAACTTTTCCAGCAGCCGCACATGGTACAACGCGCTTTCCACCAGTGCTTCCGGAGTGGGAGCGCCGTATTTCGCCAGGATGGATTTTTCCACACTGCCGGAATTTACCCCAATGCGGATGGGGATGTTTTTCGCCCGGCAGGCCTTCACCACCTCATGGACCCGGTCGTCGCTGCCGATGTTGCCGGGGTTGATGCGTATTTTGTCGACGCCCACCGCCGCGCAGGCCAGGGCCGCGCGGTAATCGAAGTGGATATCCGCCACGATGGGGATATCCACCGCCTTTTTGACCGCCTCGACGCATTTGGCGTCGGCGGGGCTGGGGCAGGTCACCCGCAGGATCTGGCAGCCGGCGGCCGCGCAGCGCTTTGCCTGCGCCACGTTGCCCTCGATGTCCTCCACCGGGACGTTGAGCATGGTCTGCACCGCGACGGGGTTTTGCCCGCCTATGGTCAGATGGCCGATCTTGACTTCACGCTTGCGCACACGCATAGGGGTACCTCCGTTTCGTTCACAGCCCGCCGGTGAAAAGGCGGAGCACATCGTTGTAAGTGGCGAAGATCATCAGCCCGAACAGCAGCAGGAAGGCCGCCAGGGTCAAATTCTCCTGCAAGCGCTGGGACACGGGCCGGCGGATCACCGCCTCCACCGCCAGAAAGACCAGCCGCCCGCCGTCCAGCGCGGGGATGGGCAGCAGGTTGAACACGCCCAGGTTGATGCTGATCAGGGCCAGCAGGTCCATCACGTCGTCCAGGCCGTAGCTGGCCGCCTGGCTGATGGCCGAGACGATGCCCACCGGGCCCGAGAGGTTATTGATGCTCTCGCGCCCGCGCACCAGGTCCGCCAGGGAGGTATAGATCACGCGGCTGTAGTACAGCAGGTTGTTCGCACTCTCTTTCAACACGTTGGCGGGGGTCTTGGCCAGGGCGTAGACGGTAAAGCCGATGTCCATGCGGGTGCTGCCGTCTTCGGCGGTGTAGCTGTCGAACTGGACGCCCGGCAGCTCGATGAGCTTCCCGTCCCGCCGCACGGTGAAATCGGCCTGGGTGTCCCGGGTACGGGCCAGCTCGTAGAGGATATCGTTCGCCACAAAGCAGCGCCGGCCGTTGACGGCCACGATCTCGTCGCCGGCGGCAAGGCCGGTCTGGCCGCAGAGGGCCCCCGGCTCGACCTCATAGATGATCTTGCTGGCGATGGCCTCGGGCCGCAGGGCGATCAGCCCCAGCAGCACCACAAAGCCCAGCACAAAGTTCATGGCCGGGCCGGCGGCCATGACGAGGGCCCGCCGCCAGATCGCCGCCTCAGGGAAAGGGATGCCCCGGCGCTGCCCGGGCGGGACGGTCTGCTCCGCGGCGGCGCCTTCGGCCTGCCGGGCCTCGGGGCTGTCCTCCCCTTCCATCGCGACATAGCCGCCCACCGGCAGCAGCCGCAGCGTATACTGGGTGCCGCCGGCCAGCTTTTTCCACAATGCCGGGCCCATCCCGATGGCAAACTCGTTCACCTGGATGCCCGACAGCTTGGCCGCCGCGAAATGCCCGAACTCATGGATGGCGATCACTGCGCCGAACACCAGCAGCGACGCCAGAATGGTGATAAAAACGGTCATAGCTCCCCTCTGTTACACATGCGCGCGGACATAGGCGCGGGCCATCTGGTCGCAAGCGTAGACGTCGGCCAGGCTGTAGCCGCCGCCGTAGCTGTCGCTGTCCACCACGCCCTCCACCAGGCGGCCGATATCCAAAAAGCCGATCTTATCCTGCAAAAAGAGGCTGACCGCCTCCTCGTTGGCGCCGTTGGCCGCGCAGGGGCCCAGGCCCCCCTTGGCGATGGCCTTTTTGCAGGCCGCCAGGCAGCGGAAGGTCTCCTCGTCGGCCACGTCGAAGGTCAGCACCTTGAGCGCGGCGAAGTCCAGCTCCGGGGCCACAGGGCCGCCGCGCGCCGGCCAGGTCAGCGCGTACTGGATGGGGATGCGCATATCCGGCACGCCCAGCTGCGCGATGACGGAGTTGTCGCTGAACTGCACCGCCGAGTGGATGATGCTCTGGCGCTGCACGACGATCTGGATCTTTTCCGGCGGCAGGCCGAACAGCCACACCGCCTCGATCAGCTCCAGGCCCTTGTTCATCAGCGTGGCGCTGTCGATGGTGATCTTCGCGCCCATGCTCCAGTTGGGGTGGCGCAGCGCGTCCTCTTTCGTTTTGCCGCGCAGCTGCTCCGTTTTCAAGCCGAAGAAGGGCCCGCCCGAGGCGGTGAGCAAGATCTTCGTCAGGCTCTTGGCGCTCTCGGCATCCTGTAAGCACTGGAAAATGGCCGAGTGCTCGCTGTCCACCGGCAGCAGCTTCACGCCGTGCTCTTCCACCGCGCGCGTCACCAGGCGGCCGCCGGTGACAAGGCTCTCCTTGTTGGCCAGGGCCAGGTCGTGGCCGCTCTCGATGGCCGCAAGGGAGGCCCCCAGCCCGGCGATGCCTACCACGCTGTTCAGCACCACGTCCGGCCCATCCATCGCGGCCAGCTGCCGCAGACCCTCGGGCCCGCGCAGCAGCAGGGGCGCGCCGGCCCGCCCGGCCAGGGCGGCGTCCAGCTTTTCGGCCGCCGCCGGGTCGGTCACGCAGACGGCCCGGGGGTGGAACTCCGCGATCTGTGCAAGCAGCGGCTCCACCTGGCTGTGGGCCGACAGGCCGAAGACCTCATAACCCTCGGCCCGCACGACGTCCAGACTCTGGGTGCCGATGGAGCCGGTCGAGCCCAGCAGGGTGATCTTTTTTGCCATGGTCCGCGCCCTCCTTCAGCGATAAAATACGGCGGTGATGACCATCGAGACAAAGGGCGCGATGAACATGACGCTGTCGAAGCGGTCCAGGATGCCGCCGTGCCCCGGGAAGATGGTGCCGTAATCCTTGATGCCGCACTGCCGCTTGACCACGCTGGCAAACAAATCGCCGTAAATGCCCAGCACCGCGGCCACCACGCCCAGCAGCGCGATGATCACATACATCGACACGCCGATGCTGCTCTGGGTAAAGGCCTCGGTGCGGTCCGCGATGAGCGAATAGGCCACCGTGACCACCACGCCGAACAGCATGGTGCCCAGCACCCCGCCTATGGCGCCCTCCACCGTCTTTTTGGGGCTGACCTTGGGGCACAGCTTATGCTTGCCGAAGGCGCGCCCCGCAAAGTAGGCGCAGGTGTCCCCGCCCCAGGCGAAGCACAGGATCAGCAGGATGAAGAAAATAGCGTCGTAGCTGTATTTCTCCACCGGCAGCAGGATCTTCAAGTGGATCAGGGAATAAAAACAGAACAGGATGATGCCCGAGAAAAAGACCAGGCCGCTGACCTTCTGGTAGCTGACGCTGCCGTTGCGCACCACCAGGTAGATGCAATAGAACAGCAGCAGCGCGAAGGACACCGGCATCACGCACTGGCGCACCATCTGGTAATTGGACAGCAGCACCAGCAGCGTATAGGGCGCCTGGACGGCGTAGAGCAGCCAGTCCTGTTTGTCAAAGCCGAGGGCGGCATACACCTCGTGCATGCCGATCAGGGCCACCGCCGCCACGATCAGGTTGAACACCAGGGTGTTGAAGGTCAGCATGACCAGCACCAGGACGGCAATGCCTACAACGGCTGTAATCACTCGTGTTTTCATCGTTTCTCCTTCCTGCCAGGGGGCTTCAGATGCCGCCGAAGCGGCGGGAACGCCGGTTGTACTCCTCGATGGCGGCGTCCAGATCGGCCGGGGTGAAGTCAGGCCACAGGACGTCCATCTCCACCAGCTCGGCGTAGGCCGCCTGCCAGAGCATGAAGTTCGACAGCCGCTTTTCCCCGCTGGGCCGCAGGATCAGGTCGGGGTCCTTCTGGCCGGCGGTGTACATCTGCGCGGCCAGCATCCCCTCGTCGATGGCCGCGGGGTCCAGCTCGCCGGCCGCGGCCCTGTGGGCCAGCGCCTGCGCGGCGCGGACGATCTCCTGCCGGCCGCCGTAGTTGACGGCCACGTTCAGCACCATGCCGGTGCGGTCCGCGGTGCCCTGCTCGATCTCGTCCATCAGTTCCTGATAGCGCGGCTCGAGGGCCGTGCGGTCGCCCAGAAAGACGATCTTATTGTTGCGGCTCTTGTAATCAAAGGCGCGCAGCAGGTATTCGCCCAGCAGTTTCATGATGGCGCCGACCTCTTCGGCGGGGCGCTTCCAGTTTTCGGTCGAAAAGGCGTAGAAATACACCGACGCCAGGCCCAGCTGGTCGCAGTAATCGGCGATCTGCTGGAACACCTCGGCCCCTTTTTTGTGGCCGGCGGTGCGGGGCAGGCCCCGCTTTTTGGCCCAGCGGCCGTTGCCGTCCATGATGATGCCCACCGAGAGCCCCTTGGCAAAATCTTCAGGATGCTGCGGCATAACTTCCCTCCC
>CALXGZ010000232.1 GCA_944387975.1 uncultured Faecalibacterium sp. | reverse complement strand
GTAGCCCTCCTGCGCAAAGCGGTCGTCCAGCAGCAGCACCACCCCGCGGTCGCGCTCGCTGCGTATGACGCGCCCCGCCGCCTGCAGCACCTTGTTCATGCCGGGGTAGCGGTAGGCATAGTCGAAGCCGCTGCCCTCCTTCTCGTCGAAGTAGCGGCGCAGCATCTCCTGCCGGGGGCTGACCTGCGGCAGGCCCACCCCCACGATGGCGCAGCCGATCAGCCGGCTGCCCGCAAGGTCCACCCCCTCGCCAAAGACGCCGCCCAGCACCCCGAAGCCCAGCAGCGTCGCGGCCGGCTCGGGGGCGAACTGCGCCAGGAAGGCCGCGCGCCCGGCCTCGTCCAGGCCGCTGTCCTGCGCGGCGGTGCGGATGTCCGGGTAACGGGCGCAGAAGTCGGCGTAGACGGCCCGCAGGTAGGCGTAGCTGGGGAAGAAGGCCAGGTAGTTGCCCACCTTGGCCCGGGCCATGACCGCCAGCGCGTCCGAGACGGGCCCGACGCTGGCGTCCCGGTGGCGGTAGCGCGTCGAGATGCCGGCCAGGCAGTACAGCCCGAGGTTCTCAGGGGGGAAGGGGCTTTCCAGCGCGACGGCCCGCGCCGCGCCGCAGCCCAGCACCTTCTTATAATAGCCGGGCGGGGCCAGCGTGGCGCTGAACAGCACCGCCGCCCGCCCGCAGGCCAGGCTCGCGTCCACAAAGGCGGACGGGTCGAGGCAGAGCAGCCGTATGGTCAGCTCGCTGCCGCAGGCCGTCAGCTGCGTGACCGAGTGCTCGTCGTAGCGCTCGGCGCAGCGCAGCAGGTCGTGGAGGGAGAAGTAGAGCTCCAGCAGCGTTTCGTGGGCGGGGTCCTCGGGGTTGTGCTCCAGCCAGTCCTGCAGGGCGGGCAGCAGGCCGTGCAGGGGCCGCAGCACCGCCGGCGGCAGCTGCCGGAAAAAGACCACTCCGTCCCTGGCCCAGAGCGCCTCGGGCAAGTCGGGGGCGGGCAGGGCGCGCCTGGCGGGGGCGTCCGCCTGCCCGAACAGGGCCAGCTGCTGGGGCGCGGGGGCGTCTGAAGCGTCTGGGGCGGCGTCCTCCGCGCCGCTTGCGCCGCGCCGGGGGGCCAGCGCCTCCACCGCGCGGCGCAGGGCCAGCAGCTCGCGGTCGGCGCGCAGCAGATGGCCCTTCAGGGCGTTTTTGCCCCGCAGCAGCGCGCGCTTGGCCCCGGTAATGCTGCTCTTGGCAAAGCTGGCGGAGTACATCTCCCGGGCCCGGTCGGGCAGGTTGTGGGCCTCGTCGATCAGAAAGACCCAGTCCCCGGCCAGCTCGAAAAAGCGCCGCAGGTGCACGGTGGGGTCGAACAGGTAGTTGTAATCCCCGATCACCAGGTCGGCCCAGTCGCTGAGGTCGAGCCCCAGCTCGAAGGGGCAGACGGTGAAGCGCCGGGCCGCCGCCTCGATGGCGGGGCGGTCCAGCTGGCCGCCGCCGTCCAGCAAAAAGGCCAGCGCGTCCTTGCGGCGGTCGTAGTAGCCCCTGGCGTAGGGGCAGGCCTCCGGCAGGCAGAGGGGCCGGCCGGCCTCGCCCTTGCACAGGCAGACCTTCTCCTTGGCGGTCAGGCTCACCGCCCGGAAGCACAGGCCCGGGTTGGCCTGCCGCAGCAGGGCCGCGGCCTCCTCGGCGGCCGCACGGGCGGTGCCGCGCGCTGTAAAGTAGAATAGCTTTTCAGCATATCCCTCGCCCATCGCCTTCATGGCGGGGAAGAGGGCGCTCATCGTCTTGCCGGTGCCGGTGGGCGCCTGGCAGAACAGGCGGAAGCCGCCTTTCCCGGCCTCGCGCCCCGTTTTACAGGCGCGGTAGACCTCGCCCGCTAGGGCCCGCTGCCCCGGGCGGTAGCTGCCGTAGGGGAAGCGCATGGCCTGCAGGGAGGCCCCGCGCGCCGCGCCCCAGTCCAGCTGGCGGCGGGCCCAGGGGGCGTACTGCCGCAGCAGCCCGAGGAGGAAATCCTCCAGCGCATCGCGGGAAAAACTGCGCGTAAAGTAGAATATCTTGTCATCGTCGATCTGGTAATAGGTCAGCCGCACGGCCGCCTCCGCCAGGCCCTGCCGGGCCGCGTACAGTGCGGCGTACACCATGCCCTGCGCCCAGTGGCAGGGCTGCATGTCTTCGGCGATCTCGGCCGAGGGCACGCCGGTGGACTTGATCTCGTCGATGACCACGCGGCCGTTTTCGTCGGTGAAGATGCCGTCGGCCCGCCCCTCGACGGTGCAGCAGATGCCCTCCACCTCCCGGCTGCCGGAAAGGAAGACCTCGGCCTGGTAGCCCTCGCCGGCCTGCTTTTGCAGTTTGCGGTGGATGCGGGCCCCCTCGTTGGCCCGGTCGAAGCCGGCAAAGCGGCTGTCGATGTCGCCGGTCTGGAGCAGAAACTCCACCAGCTGGCGGACGGCCAGACGAATCTGCTGCATGGGTTCACCTTCCTTGTCGTGTTACGTTTCCAGCCCGATGCGCCGGGCGCAGTCGTGGCCGGCGCGCTCCACCGCCGCAAAGTCCACGGCGGCGCGGTAATAGCTTTCCAGCTCGTCGTGGCAGGCCTTGGCGCTGGCCATCAGGTCCACGGCCTGCTGCACCAGCTCCTGGGCGGCGCGGGCGTTGAAGCGCAGCCGCGCCCGGAAGCCGGCCAGGTTCGTCCTGTCCCAAAAGCGGCTGCAGCGCACGGCCTGCTGCCCCGGCAGCGCGGCGGTGTGCCAGCTGTTGTCGGTGACGAAGGCCAGGCGCAGGGCGGGGATCAGGATGTGGTCGATCTTATCCTCGGGGTGCAGCGCGCAGGGGCAGGTGATGATGCCGTAGCCCCGGGCCAGCGCCTCCGCGCGGATCTGCTCGAGCAAAAAGCGCGAAGCCGCGCCGTACTCGTCCCGGAAGACCACCGCCCGGTCGGCCAGCGCGCGGATGCTGTCGGCGTAGAACACCGGCCCCTGCGGCGTGACGGCGGACAGCAGGCGGATCTGCTCGCTGCCGGCGCCGCCCTGCCGGGGCAGCAGCCGGGCGCACAGCCGCTTGACGTAGCGGCGCACCTTTTCGAAGTCGGTGCTGCAGGCCTCGGCGCGGCGGCTGTCCAGCAGCAGGCTGCCCGCCGAGGCGATGTAGCGCGCGGCCCGGCTGCGCAGCGCGGCGTTTTGGGCGAACAGCTCCTTCACCTGCTGGCGGTGGGGGCGCAGCGCCTCGGGGGAGATGGTGTGGTATAAGCTGACCACCACCTCGTCAGCGCCGGGGGCCAGCGGCTCCATCGTGTGGGGCGCGGTGGCGTCCAAAATGGCGGCGCCCTTGTCGCAAAAGACCACGCCGTCCAGGCTGTCGGGGTCGCTGGCGCAGTGGATGCGCTGCACCGGCCCGGCCGAAAGGCGGGCCAGCTGCTTCATAAGCGTGGATTTGCCGCAGCCCGGGCCGCTTTTCAGCAGGTACAGCTGCATGCCGTCCTCCTGCCCAAGCTCGCGGAAATAGCCTTTGAAGCCGGCCGGGGTGGTGGCGCCGAGAAAGAAATCGACCGAACGCGGACACTTTATTTCCATACTAGAACACCTCGCTTTTGGCACAAGGTATGCAAAAGCGAGGCGGATTGCCACAAAAAGCCCTCAAAGATAGGTGTGCTGGCACAGTTCGCCGATCTTGTCCCGCAAGGCTGCAAAATCCGCGAAGGCGGCGGGCTTGTTCTGGGGCTGGCGCAGCAGCGCCGCCGGGTGGAAGGTGCCCATAAAGGCCACGCCCCCCTTTTCCACAAAGACGCCGTGCTCCTTCGTCACCGAAAAGCCGGGCCGGATCATCCGCTGGGCCGCGATGCGCCCCAGGCAGACCACGATCTTGGGCCGCAAGATGCGGAACTGCTCCCGCAGCCAGGGCATGCAGGCCTCGCTCTCGTCGGGCAGGGGGTCGCGGTTTTGGGGCGGCCGGCACTTGACGATGTTGGCGATGTAGCAGTTTTTGTTCCGGTCCAGGTCGATGGCAAAGAGGTACTTGTCCAGCAGCTGGCCGCTGCGCCCCACAAAGGGCAGGCCCTGCTCATCCTCGCTCTGGCCCGGGCCCTCGCCCACGAACAGCACCTCGGCGTCCGCCGCGCCCTGCCCGAACACGACGTGCCGCCGCGTCTGGCACAGGGGGCAGCGGGTGCAGGCTAGGCATTTTTCCTCCAGCGTTTGCAAGTCCATAGCGCGTTCTCCCTTCTCATCTGGTTTGCCCTTTTGGCTTACCCTTTTACTATAGCACAAACAATGTAAAGTTTCTACAAATTCTGTCCGGCCTCTCTTGACCTTGCCCGCAAATCCGTGCATAATGGAATTAACGCACAAAACGGCAAAACAGGAGAACTGGTATGGAACGACAGAATCAACGCTTTGCGGCGATCCTCGTATTCGGAGGCATCACCTTTTACTTCGGGCTGACCCACTTCAACACGGTGCTGCACTGGCTCAACGGGCTGGTGGGGCTGTGCACCCCGGCGGTGATCGGCGGCATCATCGCCTTTTTGCTCAACGTGCCCATGACCGCCATTGAAAACGGGCTGAAAAAGCTGCTCTACGCAAAGCACCCCGAAAAGGCCGGCAAGGCGCTGCGCATCGTCAGCCTGCTGCTGACCTTCGTGTGCATCCTGGTGGTGGTGGCCCTGGCGGTGCTGATGCTGATCCCCGAGCTGCGCAAGTCGATCATGAGCGTCATCGTCCAGATCCAGCAGAGCCTGCCCGCCCTGATGGATTACCTCTACAGCCTGGGCATCGACACCACCTGGATGGAGCAGCAGCTGGCCGCCATCGACTTTGCGGCCATCGACTTCAAGGAGCTGGCCGGCCAGATGCTGAGCGGCGCCACCAGTATGCTGGGCACCCTGGTGGGGGCCGTCAGCGCCACCATCTCCGTGCTGGGCAACGCGCTGTTCTCCACCGTCATCGCGCTGTATATCCTGATCGATAAAGAGAACCTCTCCCGCCAGTGCCGCAAGCTGCTCTACGCCTTCGTCAGCCAGGAAGTGGGCGACAAGGTCTGGCACGTGGGCAGCCTGATCCGCGAGGTGTTCGGCAAATTTCTGGGCGGCCAGTCCATCGAGTCCTGCGTGCTGGGCATCCTGATGTTCATTGCGCTGTCGGTGTTCCGCATCCCTTACGCCAGCCTGATCGCGGTGCTGACGGCGGTGTGCGCCTTCATCCCCTATATCGGCGCGTTCCTGTCCTGCGGCATCGGCGTGGCGCTGATCTTGCTGGTGGACCCCCTGCAGGCGGTGCTGTGCCTGGTGGTCTATCAGGTGGTGCAGTTCATCGAGAACCAGTTCATCTACCCCCACGTGGTGGGCAGCTCGGTGGGCCTCGAGCCGCTGTGGACGGTCATCGCGGTGCTGGTGGGCGGCGCGGCCTTCGGCATCCTGGGCATGATCTTCTTCATCCCGGTGATGGCGGTGGTCTATATCCTGC
>CALXGZ010000231.1 GCA_944387975.1 uncultured Faecalibacterium sp. | reverse complement strand
TCGGGTTCGGATACGAATGGAATGGTGGAGAATTAGGGACTCGAACCCCAGACCCCCTGCGTGTGATGCAGGTGCTCTAACCAGCTGAGCTAATCCTCCGAATCGGAACAGGGATATTATAGCACGGACGGGCTGAAAATGCAAGCCCTTTTTTGCGTTTGCGGCCAAAAATTTTTGCGCGGAGGAAAAATCGCCGCAGGCAGCTGTTTTTTGGCCGCCGGGCTTGCCCCGCCGGGCCAAATCGTGTATACTGGTACTAGCCTTGCAAAGAAAAGAGGTTGGATGTATGCTGACAGTACGCGGGGTGGTCACCCTGCTGGTGTTGATCGTGTTGTTTGCCCTGGCGGTGATCTGGATCGCCAAAAACGGCGGCTGGAAGGGCGAGGGCTGCGGCGGCAACTGCGCCTCCTGCCACCAGCGCTGCGAGAGCCCCAAGGACAAAAAACAGCCGTAAGCGCGCAAAGCCTGCCCCTGCCGTCCCTTTGGCAGGGGCTTTTTGCGCTGCGCGGCGCTTACAGCAGCCCGTCCCCGGCGGCGTAGACCGCCAGCGTGCTCAGCAGGTCGCTGTTGGCCTTCTGGTAGGTGCTGCGGCCGATGTGCAGCTGCGCCTGCACCTGCTCCACGGTCTGGTGGCGGCGGTAGCGTTGCTCCAGGATGCCCGCGCGGATGGGGTCGCGCCGCTCGTAGTAGGCCGCCGTCCTGCGCAGGGCGTGGGCCCAGCATTCCGTCTCCGGGCCGGGTTGACGCTCGATCAGCTGCCAGTGCCACAGGGCGGCCCGGCACTGCCGCCGCTGTTCGTTGGTCATGGGCTTCCTCCTCTCTCGTAGGTGATGTACAATCTACCGAAGCGTCCAGAAACAGCGGGCCTGCTCCTCCTCGCTCAGCCCCAGCAGAAAGCCGAGCTTCTGGGCCTCCCCCAGCTTGAACTCGCTTTTTCCGTTCAGCTTCATGTGCAGTGTTGCTGCGCTGATCCCCAGCGCGCGGGCCAGGTATTTCTTTTTGTAGCCGCTGGCCGCCACCTGGGCTTGCAGCCGTTCCCGGTCGATCATCGGATCCCTCCTTCGTTGCCCGATTGGTTGATTTTAAATCTATACCACAGTCTAGCACGCGGGCGCGGCGATGTCAAGCGCCTGGGCGCAAAATCTCCGAAATTGTTGATTTAAAAGCTCTTTTATGCTATACTGATCTTGCAAACACTTACCCCCACAAGCAAAGGAGCATCCCTATGTCAGTGCTATCGGTCCGTATCCGCCAGCGGCGGGAGGAGCTGGGCCTCAGCCAGGAGGAGCTGGCCTCCCGGATGGGCTACCGGTCCAAGTCCTCCATCACCAAGATCGAAAAGGGCGTCAACGACATCCCCCAGAACAAGCTCGAGGATTTCGCCGCCGCCCTCGAGACCTCCACCGCCTGGCTGCTGGGGCTGGAAGGCGGCGAGGCCGCCGTGCCCCCGGGCTTCGACCCGCTGCCCCGCATGACCCGGGTGCCGCTGGTGGGCTCCATCGCCTGCGGCACGCCCATCACCGCCGAACAGAACATCGAGCGCTACATCGGCGTGCCCGCCGACTGGCACGCCGACTTCGCGCTGACCTGCCACGGCGACAGCATGGCCCCCACCATACGCGACGGGGACATCGTCTGCATCCGCCGCCAGCCCGAGGTCGAGCAGGGGCAGATCGCGGCCGTCCGCGTCGGCGAGGAGGCCACCCTCAAGCATTTCCACCGCCAGGGCGACACCGTGATGCTGCTGGCCGACAACGCCGCCGTCTGCCCGCCCATGGTCTACACCGGGCCCCAGCTGGCCGAGCTGCAGATCGAAGGCAAAGCCGTGGGCCTGTGCCGCGGCCTGTAAAGGAGGCGCCCTATGTCAGACAAGGATTTCACCCTGCACGCCGTCGCCCACATCGAGAGCGACTTTGCCGAGAAGTTCGGCATCCCGCGCCAGAGCGGCCTTGTGGACGCGCTGCGCGCCCGCGTCGTCTTCGAGCCGCCTTACCGCGACCCCAGCGCCCTGCGCGGCATCGAACAGTTCAGCCATATCTGGCTGCTGTGGCAGTTCACCCAGGCGGTGCGGGAGGGCTGGTCCCCCACCGTGCGGCCGCCCCGGCTGGGGGGCAACACGCGGGTGGGCGTCTTTGCGACGCGCTCGCCCTTCCGCCCGAACCCCATCGGGCTGTCCTGCGTGCGGCTGGAGGCCGTCGCGCACGACGACGCCCTGGGCCCCGTGCTGCTGGTGCGCGGCGCCGACCTGCTGGACGGCACCCCCATCTACGACATCAAGCCCTACATCCCCTTTGCCGACAGCCGCCCCGACGCCGCCGAGGGCTACACCGCCCAGACCCGGGCCTACAGCCTGGAGGTGCGCTGCCCCGAGGCGCTGCGCGCCCGCCTTGCGCCGGAGCAGTGGGCGGCGCTGGCCGGCGTCCTCGCCGGGGACCCCCGCCCCTCCTACCAGGACGACCCCGCCCGCGTCTACGGGATGCGCTTTGCCGGCTGGCAGGTGCGCTTCACCGTGGCGGAGGGCGTTTTGACCGTCCGTAAGATCGCACCGGAGGGCTGAACGATGGAGCTGCGCAACATCAACACCTTTTTGCACGTCGCCGAGCTGCACAGCTTTTCCCGCGCGGCGCGGGAGCTGGACTACTCGCAGTCGGCGGTGTCCAGCCAGATCGCCCAGCTGGAAGAGGAGCTGGCCGTCCCCCTCTTCGACCGCGTGGGCAAGACGGTCTGCCTGACCGACGCGGGGCGGACCTTCCTGCGCTATGCGCGCACCCTGCTGACCACCGCGCAGCAGGCCAAGGCGGCCCTGCAGCCCGCCCCCGAGGCCAGCGGCACCCTGCGCGTCGCCATTGCGGACAGCCTGTGCAGCGCGCTGATGCCGCCCTTGCTGGAGCGCTTCCACGCCTTGTGCCCGCGGGTGGAGCTCAGCCTGCGCACCGCCACCACCCAGGAGATGCAGGACCTGCTGTCGGCCAACCGCGCCGACCTGGCCTACACCTTCGACCAGCCGGTCACGCAGCCGGCCTTCGTGCGGCTGCTGGACGAGCCGGAGCCCTGCTGCTTCCTCGCGCCGGCGGGCCACCCGCTGGCCGGGCGGCAGGGGCTGACCCTGGCCGACCTGGCCGGGCAGGAGTTCCTG
Source organism: uncultured Faecalibacterium sp. (assembly GCA_944387975.1). Classification (GTDB taxonomy): domain Bacteria; phylum Bacillota; class Clostridia; order Oscillospirales; family Ruminococcaceae; genus Faecalibacterium. The sequence goes on along the minus strand of CALXGZ010000231.1, from coordinate 19 downwards.
CTGACCGAGCGCGGCATGA
>CALXGZ010000230.1 GCA_944387975.1 uncultured Faecalibacterium sp. | reverse complement strand
CTTGCGGCCGAATGCGCAGAGGAGGTCAGGCCCAAATCGAGCGTGAAGGGCCTGACGTGCAGCCTTTCCGGGCTGGAGAACCAGTGCGCCGCCCTGCTGGACGCCGGCAAAAGCCCGGCCTACGTGTGCAAATACTGCCTGCTGTGCGTGGCGGACACCGTGGTGAAAATGACCCGGGCGGCCCTGGCGCAGCAGCCCGGGCTGCCGGTGGTGTGCGCCGGCGGCGTGATGAGCAGCGCGCTGATCCGGGACTGGGTGCAGCGGCGGCTGCCGGCGGTACGCTTCGTGCCGGCGCAGTACGCCAGCGACAACGCCATCGGGGTGGCCATCCTGGCGGCGAAGGAGGCGGGCCTATGGCTGAAGTGATCACCGTCACCGCCCTCAACCGCTATGTCAAGGCCCTGCTGGACGGCAACGACCTGCTCTACGACCTGGCCCTGCGGGGCGAGGTGGCGAACTTTGTGCGCAACGCGAAGAGCGGCCACTGCTACTTCACCCTGCGGGACAGCCAGTCCAGCGTCAAGGCGGTGATGTTCCGCTCGGACGCGCAGCGGCTGGCCTTCCGCCCCGAGGAGGGCATGCGCGTGGTGGTGCGCTGCCGCGCCACGCTGTACGAGGCGGGCGGCGCGTTCCAGCTTTACGTCAACGCCATGTTCCCGGACGGCATCGGGGAGGCGCAGCTGGCCCTTGAGCAGCTGAAAGCGCAGCTGCAGGCCGAGGGCCTGTTCGCGCCCGAGCACAAAAAGCCGCTGCCGGCCTTCCCGGAGCGGATCGGCCTTGTCACCAGCCGGAGCGGCGCGGCCCTGCAGGACATCAAGAACGTCATCGGCCGGCGCTGGCCGGCGGCAAAGCTGCTGCTGTGCCCGGTCAGCGTCCAGGGCTTCGACGCCGCGGAGGAGGTGGCCGCCGCCATCGCCCTGCTGGACCGGCGCGGCGTGGACGAGATCATCGTGGCCCGCGGCGGCGGCAGCCGGGAGGACCTGTGGGTCTTCAACGCCGAGTGCATCGCGCGGGCGGCCTACCGCTGCAAAACGCCGCTGATCAGCGCCATCGGGCACGAGATCGACTACACCATCCTGGACTTCGTGGCCGACTGCCGGGCCCCCACGCCCTCGGCCGCGGCCGAGCTGGCCGTGCCCGACCGGGCGCAGCTGCGCCGCCAATTGTGGGAACTCAAAGAAAATATACGGGAAAATATGCAAAAACGGCGGGAAATATGCTATAATACTTGCAACGCATATCGAAGCGCCCTGGCCGGCGGCCTGCCGCGGCAAAAAATGCAGGCGGGCCAGGCGCGCCTGGCGGCCCTTTGCGAGGGGCTGCGGGCGGGCAGCCGCGTATGCTGGAAGGAAAAACAGCGCCGGTTCGCCCATGCGGCGGCCCTGACGGCCAGCGTGAACCCCTACCAGGTGCTGGCCCGCGGCTACGCGATGGTGGCCGGCCCGGACGGCAAGGTCCGCCAGGCGGGCGAGCTGGCGGCAGGGGAGCGCATCCAGCTGATCGCGGCGCGGCGGCGGGCCCAGTGCCTGGTCACAGCAGTGGAGGAGAGCGATGAAAGCACCCAAGACATTTGAAGAAGGCCTGGGCCGCCTGGAGGATATCCTGGCCCGGATGCAGAGCGAGGAGACCACCCTGGCCGAATCGGTCAAACTGTACGCCGAGGCGGCGGGCCTTGTGGACTATTGCAGCCGGACGCTGGATAAGGTCGCGCTGCAGATCGAGGAGATCGACGGCCGGCTGGCCCAGCGGGAGCAAAAGCAAGACGAGGCGGAGGAACAGGCATGAACTACCAAGAGCAATACGACGCATATCTGGCCCGGGCCAAGCGGGCGCTGGAGGAAGCCTGCCGGCGCTACCTGCCGGCCGAATCCCAGATGTGCCAGGCGGCGCGCTACAGCCTGATGGGCGGCGGCAAGCGGGTGCGGGCGGTGCTGGTCCTCAGCGTGTGCGACATGCTGGGGGGCGACGCGGCCGCAGCCGAACACTTTGCCGCCGCCGTCGAGATGCTGCACTGCTACAGCCTGATCCACGACGACCTGCCCTGCATGGACGACGACGACCTGCGCCGGGGCCGGCCCTCCTGCCACAAGGCCTTTGGGGAGGCGACCGCCCTGCTGGCCGGGGACGCGCTGCTGACCGAAGCCTTTGAGGCGGTGGCCAACGCCCCCGCCGCGCCGGAGGTCTGCCTGCGCGCGGCCCGGGCCCTGGGCCTTGGGGCCGGCAGCCGCGGCATGGTCTACGGCCAGGAGCTGGACCTCAAGTACGAGGTGCTGGACCCTGGCGAGAGCCAGCTGATGCAGATCCACCACAACAAGACCGGCGCGCTGATCAACGCGGCCGTGCAGATGGGCGCGGCGGCCGCCGGCGCCACCGAGGCCCAGTGCCAGGCGCTGGAGCAGTACGCCTACGGGCTGGGGCTGGTGTTCCAGATCGTGGACGACGTGCTGGACGCCACCGCCACCACCGAACAGCTGGGCAAGCCGGCCGGCAGCGACAAGGACAACGGCAAGACCACCTTCGTCACCCTCTATGGGCCGGACGGGGCCATGACCCTGGCCCAGCAGGTCAACCAGGATACCTGCGAGGCCGTACATACGGCCTTTGGCGAAAAGGCGGCCTTCCTTGAGCAGCTGGCCGCCGCCATGCTGGAGCGGCGCAGCTGACACCCGCCGCAAGGGACATGAAAAAGGAAAGAAGGGCAACGGACGATGGAAGTGATTCACAGCATTTTGTCCTGGAACGAGATCCTGACCGTCTCGATCCTGGGCTGGCTCACCGCGCAGCTGCTCAAGACCGGCATCAGCTCGCTGCTGGCGGGCAAGTTGCAGCTGGAACGGATGGTGGGGGACGGCGGCATGCCCAGCGCCCACAGCGCCACCGTCTGCGCGATGGTGGTGGCCACGGGCCGGGTCGAGGGCGTGCACAGCTCGCTGTTCGCCGTCGCCTGCGTGGTGGCCATCATCACCATGCACGACGCGATGGGCGTCCGGCATGAGACCGGCGAGCAGGCCAAGGTCCTGAACAACATCATCGAGATGTGGCTGGAAGAGAGCGAGACCCTCTCGCCCTTTTTGCAGAACATGCGCCTGAAGGAAATGGTGGGCCACACCCCGCTGCAGGTCTACGCGGGGATGATCGTCGGGGCGGCGGTAGGCTTTTTGTACCCGCTGTCCGGGGTGATCGCGTGAGCCGGCTGCAGCCGGCACAGAGAGGGGCGTCGAATGCCGTGGATACACCGCTGCTGGACAGCATCACGGGGCCGGAGGCGCTCAAGCGCCTGCCCGAAGAGCAGCTGCCCCTGCTGTGCGACGAGATACGCCGCTTTTTGATCGCCAGCGTCCTGCGCACGGGCGGGCACCTGGCCTCGAACCTGGGCACCGTCGAGCTGACGGTGGCCCTGCACCGGGTGCTGCACTCGCCCCAGGATAAGCTCGTCTTCGACGTGGGGCACCAGTGCTACACCCACAAGCTGCTGACCGGCCGCAAGGCGGGCTTTGCCCACCTGCGCCAGAAGGACGGCATCTCGGGCTTCCCCAGCCCGCGGGAGAGCGCGCACGACGCCTTCGTGGCCGGCCACGGCAACACGGCCCTCTCTCTGGCCATCGGCATGGCCTGGGCCAAAAAGCTGCGGCACGAGCCCGGCTGGGTGGTGGCCATCATCGGGGACGGCGCCTTCACCGGCGGCATGATCTACGAGGGCATGAACAACATCGCCGCCCTCGACAACCTGATGGTGGTGCTGAACGACAACGGCATGTCCATCTCGAAGAACGTGGGCGCCATGGCCCGCTACCTGACCCACCTGCGGGCCAGCCCGGGCTATTTCCGGGTCAACCGGCACCTGAGCGGGGCGCTCAGCCGCGTGCCGCTGGTGGGCCTGCCGGCGCAGCGCTTTTTCAGCCGCACCAAGGCCCTGGTCCGGCGGGCGATGTACGACTCCACCATGTTCGAGAATATGGGCTTCCAGTACATGGGGCCCCTGGACGGGCACAAGGTGCTGGAGCTGGAGCAGACGCTGCGCAACCTGACGGCGCGCGGCGGGCCGCTGTTCCTGCATGTGGTCACCACCAAGGGCAAGGGCTACCCGCCCGCCGAGCAGAACCCCGGTGAGTTCCACGGCGTGTCGGCCGGCAGCCAGGGCTACGTCCCCGACCCGGAGGTGGCCGCGCCGGCTTCCTTCTCGACGGTGTTCGGCAAGGCGCTGTGCGCGGCCGCGGCCGCCGACGGCAAGATCTGCGCCATCACCGCCGCCATGAAGTACGGCACCGGCCTGCAGTTCTTCGGCCACGCCTACCGGGAGCGCTTTTTCGACGTGGGCATGGCCGAGCAGCACGCCGTCACCTTCGCGGCCGGCCTGGCCAGCCAGGGCATGACGCCGGTGGCGGCCATCTACTCCACCTTTTTGCAGCGCGCCTACGACCAGATCATCCACGACGTCTGCCTGCTGCGGGTCAAGGTGATCTTCGCCATCGACCGCGCGGGGCTGGTGCCTGCCGACGGCGAGACCCACCAGGGCGTGTACGACCCGGCCTTCCTCAGCGAGGCGGACGTGCCCATCTATTCGCCCTCGAACTATGCCGAACTGCGCTACTGGCTGGCGCAGCTGCTGGGCCCCGGCTGCAGCGGCCCCCAGGCCATACGCTACCCCCGCGGCGGCGAGGCCGAGGCCTTGGCGCAGTCCGGCTGCACCGGCCGCGCCTACGACTTTTTGACCGGCGGGCCAAAGGCGCGCGCCGTCCTGGTCAGCTACGGCAGCGAGGTGGAGGACGCGCTGGAGGCCGGCCGCCTGCTGCAGGCAGCGGGCGTGGAAAACAGGGTCTGCAAGCTTGTAAAGATATTCCCCTTTACAGAAGAATTCCTGCGCGACATCATAGGATTTGACACCATCCTCTTTGCGGAGGAGTGCGTCGCGGCCGGGGGCATAGGCCAGCAGCTGGCCGCCCGTTTGAGCGAAGCGGGCTGGCGCGGGCGCTTCATCCACCGGGCGGTGGACTGCGCCAGGCTGACCCACGCCACCGTCCCCGAGCTGAAAGCCGCCCTCGGCCTGGACGCCGCCAGCCTCGCGCAGGCCGTCCTTGAGGGCGCGGCGGACACAGCAAAAGAAAAGGAGCCGACAACGTGAAGATTCGATTGGACCAGTATCTGGTGCAGCACGGCCTGATCCAGAGCCGCGAGCGCGCCAAGGCCATGATTATGGCCGGCCTCGTGTACGTCAACGGCCAGAAGGCCGACAAGGCCGGCGACATGGTCAAGGAGGACGCCGCCGTCGAGGTGCGGGGCCACGACATCGGCTATGTCAGCCGGGGCGGCCTCAAGCTGGAAAAGGCGATGCAGGTCTTTCCGCTCAGCCCCAAAGGCAAGGTCTGTATGGACATCGGGGCGTCCACCGGCGGCTTTACCGACTGCATGCTGCAAAACGGCGCGGCCAAGGTCTACGCCGTCGACGTGGGCTACGGCCAGCTGGCCTGGAGCCTGCGCACCGACCCCCGCGTGGTGAATATGGAGCGCACCAACATCCGCAACGTCACCCCCGAGCAGCTGGACGACGCCATCGCCTTTTTCAGCGTGGACGTCTCCTTCATCTCGCTGCACCACATCTTCCCGGTGGCGCAGGCGGTGACCACGCCCGACGCGGCGGGGGTCTGCCTGGTCAAGCCGCAGTTCGAGGCCGGGCGCGAGAAGGTGGGCAAGAACGGCGTCGTCCGCGACCCGGCCACCCACCGGGAGGTGCTCGTGCGCGCGATGGGCTATGCCGCGGCCAACGGCTTCGCGGTGCGCGGGTTGGACTTCAGCCCGGTCAAAGGCCCCGAGGGCAACATCGAGTACCTGATGTACGTGGAAAAGAGCGCCGGGCCCGTTACCCTGGGCGAGGAGGCGGCCGCCGCCGTCGTGGCGGCCAGCCACCAGGCGCTGGACCGCTGAACAGCCCCAGGCAAGGAGGTGCGGCAGTATGACCGTTTACATTTCCCCGAACCCCGGCAAGAGCTCGGCGCGGGAGCTGGCGCTGCGCGCGGCGCAGATCCTGCGCGGCCACGGCGCGGCCGTCCTGATGGACGAGAGCTGGCAGCAGAGCTGCAACATCGCGGGGGTGCAGTACCTGCCCTTTGAGGCGTGCATGGACAAGACCGACGTCATCCTGACCATAGGCGGCGACGGCACCATCCTGCACGTGGCGAACCAGACGCTGAACTACCACAAGCCCATCCTGGGCATCAACCTCGGGCGCTGCGGCTTCCTCGCTACCTGCGAGGTGGACGAGCTGGAGACGAAGCTGAGCGCCGTGGCCCGCGGGCAGTACAGCCTGGACTGCCGCATGCTGCTCTATGTGCGCGTGCTGGGGGACGACGCCTGGGAGGGCCACGCCCTGAACGACGTGGTGGTCACCAAGGGGCGTTTGCAGCAGGCCATCGACTTCAGCGTCTATTGCGACGACATCCTGGTCGAGCACTTCCGCGGGGACGGCGTCATCGTCGCCACGCCCACCGGCTCGACGGCCTATTCGCTGGCGGCGGGCGGGCCCATCCTCGACTCGCAGACCAAGGGCATCGTCGTCACGCCGCTGTGCCCCCACAGCCTGGCCACCCCGCCCATGGTTTTCGCGCAGGAGCGCAAGATCAACATCTGCGTGGGCCAGGTGGCCGACGACGAGGTGTTCATCAGCTGCGACGGCGACGAGGGCTATATGCTGCGCGCCGGCGCCACCGCGGTGGTGCGCCTGTCGGACCAGAACGTCCAGCTGATCACCTTCAGCCGGGCCGACCAGTTCCAGGCCATCGACCAGAAATTGAGAAGCAGAACCTGATATCATACGACCGACAAAGGAGGCGGGACCCATGAGCCGCAAACCGCAGGAAGACAGCAGGACCCGGACCAAACGGCTGCAAGCCATCCTCCGGCTGATCCGGGAATACCCCATCAGCCGCCAGGAGGAATTGCAGGATCGCCTGAGCGCCGAGGGCTACGAAGTGACCCAGGCCACCATTTCCCGGGATATACGGGAGCTGTGCCTGGTCAAGGCAGCCACCGACGAGGGCTACCGCTATGTGTCCAGCCACAGCGACCGCTACGACCCCAAGATCCAGCAGCGCTTCGAGACCATCTTTCGGGAGTCGGTGCTGGGGGTGGACTACGCGATGAACATCGTCGTGATCAAGTGCTACCCCGGCATGGCGAACGCCGCCTGCCAGGTGTTCGACTCGATGCAGTGGAAGAACGTGGTGGGCTCGCTGTCGGGCGACGACCCCTTCCTGGTGGTGGTCCGCACCGAGCGGGACGCCAAGAACATCAGCGCTGAGCTGGAACGCTACAGCGCGCGCAAATAAGGCGAAAACGAGGCAAAAAACGCATGCTGAGCAGCCTGCAGATCGAAAATGTGGCCGTCATCCAGAAGGCCGACGTCCACTTTGAAAAGGGACTGAACGTCCTGACCGGCGAGACCGGCGCCGGCAAGTCGATCCTGATCGACTCCATCAACGCCATTTTGGGCAGCC
>CALXGZ010000229.1 GCA_944387975.1 uncultured Faecalibacterium sp. | reverse complement strand
GCTCGAGTCGCTGTCGTGGTACTTGTCGCCGTAGTAGACGATCTCGCTGATGCCCGACTGGATGATGGCCTTGGTACACTCGTTGCAGGGGAAGAGGGTGACGTAGATCCGCGCCCCCTTGAGGTTGTTGTGGGCGCTGTTCAGGATGGCGTTCAGCTCGGCGTGGCAGACGTACATGTACTTGGTGTCGAGGGGCCGGCCCTCGCGGTCCCAGGGCATGGCGTCGTCGTCGCAGCCGATGGGCATGCCGTTGTAGCCCAGGGAGAGGATCTTGTTCTCGGGGCTGACGATGCAGGCCCCCACCTGGCTGTTCGGGTCCTTCGAGCGCATGGCGCTGAGCATGGCGATGCCCATAAAATATTCGTCCCAGTTGATGTAATCGGTGCGTTTCATAGTGTGCCTTTCTGTCCAAATGCGCGTTGGGCGGCCGCGGGGCCGCCGTTTCTCTGCCGTTATTATACCGTAACAGCGCCGAAAACACAATCCGCCCCGCGCCGCCCTGACAAAATGCACAAAACTTGGGCGGGAAGTTTGGATGGCAAAATGCGGCACAAAACATTTAAAAGGCGGGCGCGTTGTGGTATTATCTTTGTAAAACATGCCACAAAAGCGGAGAAAAGTCCGCCAGGCGGAAATGAGGGAAGACCGTATGAAATACGCAAGCAATAATATCCGCAATATCTTGATTGCAGGCCATGCCGGCAGCGGCAAGACGACGCTGACCGAGGCATTGGTCTATTTTTCGGGCGCTTCCGAGCGGATGGGCCGCGTAGAGGATGGCACCACCATCTCCGACTTTGACCCCGAGGAGACCAAGCGCAAGGCCAGCCTGTCGGCCTCCGTCGTGCCGGTGGAGTACAATGGCATCAAGTACAACCTGATCGACGCGCCGGGCCTGTTCGACTTCGAGGCCGGCGAGTATGAGGGCATCCGCGCCGCCGAGAGCGTCCTGGTCTGCGTGTCGGGCCGCAGCGGCGTCACCGTCGGCGCCGAGAAGGCCTTCCAGCTGGCCCGCAAGAACGGCAAGGCCACCATGGTCTTTGTCTCCAAGTCGGACCTCGAGCACTCCAACTACTTCCAGATCCTGGAGGACATGAAGATCAAGTTCGGCTCGACCATCTGCCCCTGCGTGGTGCCCGCCCGCCTGGACGACGGCACCAGCGTCTATATCAACCTGTTCAGCCAGAAGGCCTTCAAGTATGAGGGCGGCAAGCAGATCCAGATCGACCTGCCCGACATCGGCCACCGCTTCCAGGGCCTGATCGAGGCCATGAGCGAGGCCATCGCCGAGACCGACGACGAGCTGATGGAGAAGTTCTTCGGCGGCGAGCCGTTCACCACCGAGGAGATCGTCGAGGGCATGCGCAAGGGCGTCAAGGACGGCCTGATCACCCCCGTGTTCTGCGGCAGCGCCGTCAATATGCAGGCGCTGGATATGCTGCTGTACAATATGGACAAGCTGCTGCCCAGCCCCGCCCACGCCGCCGCCATCCCGGCCGAGAACGCCGCCGGCGACCTGGTCGAGCTGCACTGCAAGGCCGACGAGCCGACCGCCGCCTACGTCTTTAAGACGGTGGCCGACCCCTTCGTGGGCAAGATGAGCTACCTGCGCGTGGTCAGCGGCAAGGTGACCGCCGGCATGAGCCTGGTCAACGCCCGCACCGGCGACACCGAAAAGCTGGGCAAGCCCATGTTCATCTGCGGCAAAAAGCAGATCGACACCGACGAGATCACGGCCGGCGACATCGGCGCGGTGGCCAAGATGGTCAGCGCCCGCACCGGCGACACCTTCTGCGACGCATCCCGCGTGGTCAAGCTGGAAGCGCCCGTGTTCCCGCAGCCCAGCTTCTTCATGGCCGTCACGGTGGCCAAGAAGGGCGACGAGGGCAAGATCAGCAGCGCCCTGGCCCGCCTGATGGAAGAGGATCCCACCCTGAGCTATGAGAACAACGCCGAGGTCCACCAGCAGATCATCGGCGGCCTGGGCGAGCAGCACCTCGACGTCGTCAAGGCCAAGATGAAGAACAAGTTCGGCGTCGAGATCGGCCTCGAGCCCCCCCGCATCGCCTACCGCGAGTCCATCCGCAAGGCCGTCCAGAAGCAGGGCCGCCACAAGAAGCAGACCGGCGGCCACGGCCAGTTCGGTGATGTTGTGATCAAGTTCGAGCCCTGCGAGGGCGAGGGCATCGAGTTTGCCGAGAGCGTCTTTGGCGGCAGCGTCCCCAAGAACTTCTTCCCGGCCGTTGAAAAAGGCGTCCGCCTGGCCGCCGAAAAGGGTATCCTGGCCGGTTACCCGGTGGTGGGCCTGAAAGCCACCCTGCTGGACGGCAGCTACCACCCGGTGGACAGCTCGGAAATGGCCTTCATCATGGCCGCCAAACTGGCCTACAAGGCCGCTATGCCTGAGGCCGGCCCGGTGATCCTGGAGCCCATCTACACCGTCCGCACCCACGTCCCCAATGACAACACCGGCGACGTGATGGGCGATGTGACCAAGCGCCGGGGCCGCGTGCTGGGCATGGAGCCGGACGAGGACGGCCTCCAGACCATCATCGCCGAGATCCCCCTGGCCGAGCTCACCACCCTCACCACCTTCATCCGTCAGACCACCCAGGGCCGCGGCTGGTTCACCCGTGAGTTCGCCCGCTATGAGACCCTGCCCGACAACCTGGTGCCCGCTGTGGTGGAGCAGGCCCGCAAGCTGGGCGATCTGGACGAGGGCTCTGACGACTGATTGACCTTTTCCCTCCCGTTGTGACATCCACCGGACCCCGTCGGCAATTCCCTCTGCCGGCGGGGCCCTTTTTTGTACCGTAACAGCGATGTGTTTTGGTTGACATCCCGCAGGGTTGCTATTATAATAGAGAAGTTAAAGTGCCGGAATGTCCCCAGAGGGCGCACCTGCACAGCGAATAGGAAACCACGCGCCCGGTTGTTTTGTCCCCGGCCGCATGATTTGAAGATAAGGAGAGATTCAGATCCATGGCACAGGAAATCGTAATGTCTGCCTCCGGTCTCAAGGCCGTACAGGAAGAGCTGGAATACCTCAAGACGGTCCGCCGCAAGGAGCTGGCCGAGGAAATCAAGGAAGCCCGCAGCCACGGCGACCTGTCCGAGAACAGTGAGTACGACGAGGCCAAGAACACCCAGGGCCTGGTGGAGAACCGCATCAACGAGCTGGAGCAGATGATCAAGAACGTCCGGGTCATCGACGAGAGCGAGCTGAGCGTGGACAGCGTGTCGGTGGGCACCCACGTCACCATCCAGATGGAGGACGAGGAGCCGGAAGAGTACGACATCGTGGGCCGCACCGAGGCTGACCCCTTCAACGGCAAGATCAGCGACGAGAGCCCTGTGGGCCATGCTCTGCTGGGCAAGGCTGTGGGCGAGGAGGCCGAGGTGCTGCTGCCCGCCGGCCATACTGTGATGTACAAGGTGCTGGCCATCACCCACAGCAAGAACTAATCGGGCCCAGGAGGTAGGAATGGAAGAAATCAAGAACAGCGCGGGGGCCTCTGCCGACAGCGAGCAGGTACAGGTCCGCCGTCAGAAGCTGGCAGATCTGCGGGCTGCCGGCAACGATCCCTTTGCAATCACCAAATTCCCCCAGGATGCCTACTCGGCAGACCTGAAGGAGGAATAT
>CALXGZ010000228.1 GCA_944387975.1 uncultured Faecalibacterium sp. | reverse complement strand
GCCTGCTGCGCTGCGTCGACCGCTACTGGATGGACCACATCGACAACATGGACCAGCTGCGCAAGGGCATCTCGCTGCGCAGCTACGGCCAGAAGGACCCGGTGGTCGAGTACCGCATCGAGGGCTTCGACATGTTCGACCAGATGGTGGACTCCATCCGGGAGGACACCGTCAAGATGCTGCTGATGATCGAGGTGCGCCCCGTCGCCCAGGGCGGCCAGCGCGCGGCGGCCCAGCCCGCCCAGCCGGCCCCGCAGCAGCCCGCCGCCCCCAGAGCGGCCGCCCCGGCCGTTGCAGCAGCCCCCGCCGCCGCGGCGCAGCCCGGCCCCGCGGCCGCCGACGTCGCGGCGCTGCGCCAGAAGCTGACCGGCCAGAGCGCCGGCGCCAAGGCGGCCGCCGCCGGCCAGGTGGCGGGCGCGGCCAACAAGCCCGTGCGCGTGGGCAAGATCGGCCGCAACGACCCCTGCCCCTGCGGCAGCGGCCTGAAGTGGAAAAAGTGCACCTGCCAGCAGTACCACCCGGACCTGTACGCGAAGAAGTAAACGTTTAACGCCAAAGACAGCAGGCCGCCCCTTCCCTCATGACGGTGAGGAAAGGGGCGGCCTTTTTGTACGGTGAGTTTTGCGTTTTGACTCAGGGGGCGAAGCAATAGCGCCCTTTGCCCTGGCGCTTGGCCTCGTAGAGGGCCTTGTCGGCGGCGGCGTAAAGGCTGTCGTAGGCAGCGCCGCCCGCCGCGGCCGCAATGCCGATGCTGCACGCGGCCGGCATGGGCCGGCCCTCCCAGTCGATGCGGCGCACCGCGTCGATCAGCCGGACCGCGTAGCCGGCGGCGGCGTCCGCGGCGCCGGGCGGGTCCAGGATGGCGGCAAACTCGTCGCCGCCCAGCCGCCCCACCCGGCAGCGGGGCGGGGCCAGCTCGTTCATCAGCTCGCCCAGGCGGGCCAGCACGTGGTCGCCGGCCTGGTGGCCGTATGTATCGTTGATGGCCTTGAAGTCGTCCATGTCCAAAATCAGCATCACCAGCTGCGCGCCGGGCTCCAGCTCGCCCAGGCGGCGCTGGCCGTAGTTTTCCAGCGCGGTGCGGTTCAGCGTGCGGGTAAAGGCGTCCATCGTCAGCTCCTGCTCCAGCTGGCGGATGCGGTTCTTCTGCTCCTGGCGCAGGCGCTCGCGGGTGTGCTCCAGGTCGCGGTTGGCCTGGGCCAGCTCGGCGGCCTGCTCCAGCTCGGTGCGGATATCGTGCAGGCGCACAAAGTAGATGATGAGGCTGAGCAGGGCCACGATGGCGTAGTTCAGCACCGCGTTGGGGTCGCCCAGCGTGGACAAAAAGCCCAGCATGATGCCGTAGCCCAGCGCCAGGTTCAGCACGGCGTACAGCGGCTCCATGATGAACAGCGCCGCAAAGGCGACCAGGGAGGTGACGGCGCTGATCTTGCCGATGGAGATCGAGCGGTTGATGTCGTACACCGCGAACAGCACATGCCACAGCACAAAGGCGCTGCCCGCCGCCAGGCAGACGCGGTAGCGCGCGGCCTGCCCCAGCCTGCGGCCGAGCAGCAGGTCCACCGCCAGGAACAGCAGCGCCGCCGCGAACAGGCTGGCGTAAAAGCTGAAGTAGATGCGGTTGTTCAGGGTGGACAGGCGCGCGCTGGTCATGAACAGCACCCGCGCCATGTTGAACAGCTCGACCGCCACAGCGAACAGGGCCACCATCTTCATCAAAAACCAGTTGGCGCGCACCGCCTTCTCGATAAAGGCGGGGCGGATCTGCGGTTGGATATAACGAGGCATAGGTCCCACTCCTTTTTTATCACACGCGAACAGGCGCAAACGGGATTCAATTTTTATTATACCGGCCGCGCGGCGCTTTGTCGAGAGGAAAACGTCGCCGGACGCAAAATTTTATATAGCGCACTTTGCACAAGTTTTGACGATCTTTTTTGTTGAATTTAACTGGTGAAAAAAGTGTGAAAATTGAAATCCACGTCCTTGACAAAGGAGGGGAAAATCGGTAATCTATTGTTCGTACACGAACTATAAACCGGGGCCCAGCCCTGGGCCGAGGGGGGTGGATACGTTTGGATAAAGAGTGTGGCGCGCAGGTGAACATGCTGTCGCGCATGCTCAAGCGCCGGCTGAACAACACCCTGCAGGGCCTGGGCATCACGGCCATCCAGAGCCGCGTGATGTTCTACATCATGGACCACTGTGCGGCCGGGCCGGTCTATCAGCGCGACATCGAGCAGGTGTTCAGCCTGAGCCGCTCGACGGCCACCGGCATCCTGCAGCAGCTGGAAAAGAAAGGCGTGCTGCGGCGCGAGAGCGTGCCCAGCGACGCGCGGCTGAAAAGCCTGGTGCCGACCGACCGCGCCGCCGAGCTGGACGCCCAGGTGCGCGCCGGGCTGCGCCAGACCGAGGCCCTGCTGACCCGGGGCCTGTCGGACGGGCAGGTGCAGCTGTTCAAGGAGACGCTGGCCGCCATGGCCGCAAACCTGGAGCAGGCCGAGGCCGGCGGCCCCTGACGCGCCGTGAACGTTCGTGATCGACCTGTTCGGAAAAGAACAACATAAGGAGGAATCCACGAGGCATGAATTCGATCGTTAAGACCTTGTCCCGCAGCATCCGCGAGTACAAGAAGACCTCGATCCTGACGCCGCTGCTGGTGACGGTCGAGGTCGTGATGGAATGCGCGATCCCCTTCGTGATCGCCAACCTGGTCAACCAGATGCAGGCCGGCTGCTCGATGGGCGTCATCGCCCAATACGGCGCGGCGCTGCTGGTCATGGCCCTTATCTCCCTGGTCTTCGGCGGCGCGGCCGGCGCCACCTGCGCCAACGCATCCGCCGGCTTTGCCCGCAACCTGCGCAAGGATATGTTCTACAAGATCCAGGACTATTCCTTCGAGAACATCGACAAGTTCTCGGTGTCCAGCCTGGTCACCCGCCTGACCACCGACATCAGCAACGTGCAGATGGCCTACATGATGATCATCCGCGTGGCGGTGCGCTGCCCGCTGATGCTGGTGTTCTCCTTTGTGATGGGCTTTGTCATGGGCGGGCGCCTGGCGATGATCTTCCTGTTCACGATCCCGCTGCTGCTGATCGGGCTGATACTGGTCATCCGCGCGGCGACGCCGCTGTTCCGCAAGGTGTTCCGCAAATATGACGCGCTGAACGACTCGGTGCAGGAGAACGTGCAGGCCATGCGCGTGGTGAAGAGCTACGTGCGCGAGGACTACGAGAAAAAGAAGTTCGCCGCCGCGGCCGAGAACGTCCAGCGCGACTTTACCAAGGCCGAGCGCATCATGGCCCTGAACGGCCCGATGATGCAGTTCTGCATCTACGCGGGCATGGTCTTCGTCATGTCCTACGGCTCGTACACGGTCATCACCAGCATGGGCCTGGACCTGAACGTGGGCCAGATGTCCTCGATGCTGACTTACAGCTTCCAGATCCTGATGAGCCTGATGATGCTGTCCATGGTGTTCACGATGATCACCATGTCGCAGGAGTCGGCCGAGCGTATCGTCGAGGTGCTCAGTGAAGAGAGCACCCTCACCAGCCCCCCGCAGGCCCTGACCGAGGTCAAGGACGGCAGCATCGACTTCGAGCACGTCAGCTTCAAGTACTCGAAAAAGGCCGAGCGCAACGCCCTGTCCGACATCGACCTGCACATCAAGTCCGGCGAGGTGATCGGCATCCTGGGCGGCACGGGCTCGTCCAAGTCCAGCCTGATCCAGCTGATCCCCCGCCTGTACGACGTGACCGAGGGCTGCGTCAAGGTGGGCGGCGTGGACGTGCGCAAGTACGACCTTGAGACTTTGCGCAACCAGGTGGCCGTCGTGCTGCAGAAGAACGTGCTGTTCTCCGGCACCATCAAGGACAACCTGCGCTGGGGCAACCCCAACGCCACCGACGCCGAGATGGAGCAGGCCTGCCGCCTGGCGCAGGCGGATGAGTTCATCCAGCTGTTCCCCGACAAGTACGACACATGGATCGAGCAGGGCGGCTCGAACGTGTCCGGCGGCCAGAAGCAGCGCCTGTGCATCGCCCGCGCGCTGCTGAAAAAGCCCAAGATCCTGATCCTGGACGACTCGACCTCCGCCGTCGACACCCGCACCGACGCGCTGATCCGCCAGGGCTTCCGGGAGTTCATCCCTGAGACCACCAAGATCATCATCGCGCAGCGCGTGGCCAGCGTGCAGGATGCCGACCGCATCATCATGATGGAGGGCGGCCGCATCGCCGCCATCGGCAACCACGAGCAGCTGATGCAGACCAGCAAGGTCTACCGCGAGCTGTACAACACCCAGAACCGCAAATCCAACAACGCAGGAGGTGACAAGGATGCCGAATAACGCAAGCACGCAGCGGGGCAAGCGCGCCCCCAAGGGGGTCATGCCCCGGCTGATCCGCACCGTCTTTTCCTTCTATCCGGTTTTGCTGCCGGTGACCATCGGCTGCATCCTGGTCAACGCCATCGTCAGCTCGATGCCGTCCGTCTTCATGCAGAACGCCATCGCCACCGTCGAGGCCACCTATAAGACCGGCGACTGGGCCGCCGCGGCGCCGGTCATCTTCCGGCTGCTGGGCATCCTGGTCACGCTGTACGTCATCAGCCTGGCGGCGGGCGCCACCTTCAACCAGCTGATGGCCATCATCACCCAGGGCACCCTGGCCAAGCTGCGCGAGAAGATGTTCGACCACATGCAGGACCTGCCCATCCGCTACTTCGACACCCACAGCCACGGCGATATCATGAG
>CALXGZ010000227.1 GCA_944387975.1 uncultured Faecalibacterium sp. | reverse complement strand
GAAAAGTTCAACAACAAGACCAACGGCGTCACCTTCCGCCGCTGGCTGCAGGCCTGCGACCCGGCCCTGTCGGCCTGGATCACGGAGCGCATCGGCGGCGGCTGGAAGCGCGACGCCGCCGAACTGGAGCGGCTGCTGCCCTTCGCGCAGGACGAGGCCAGCCTTGCCAGCCTGCTGGAGGTCAAGCAGCACAACAAGCGCAAACTGGCCGCCCTGCTGCGCGCCCGCCAGGGCGTCGAAGTGGACGAAAACTCCATCTTCGACATCCAGGTCAAGCGCCTGCACGAGTACAAGCGCCAGCAGATGAACGCCCTCTGGGTCATCTACAAGTACTGCCAGATCAAGGGCGGCAACAGGCCCGCCCGGCCCATCACGGTGCTGTTCGGGGCCAAGGCCGCCCCGGCCTACACGATGGCCAAGAACATCATCCACCTGATCCTCTGCCTGCAGCAGCTGACCGAGTCCGACCCCGACGTGCGCCCCTGGCTGCACGTGGTGATGGTGGAAAACTACAACGTCAGCTGGGCCGAGGCGCTGATCCCCGCCTGCGATATCTCGGAGCAGATCTCCCTCGCCTCCAAGGAGGCCAGCGGCACCAGCAACATGAAGTTCATGGCCAACGGCGCGGTGACCCTGGGCACGATGGACGGCGCGAACGTCGAGATCGCCGGCCTGGTGGGCCCGGACAACATCTTCACCTTCGGCGCGTCCAGCGACGAAGTCATCGGCCTGTACGCCCAAAACGCCTACCATCCCCTCGACTACTACCACCGCCCCGGCATCGAGTACCTGGTGGACTTCCTGCTCAGTCCGCAGATGCTCGCCATCGGCGACGCGGCCATGCTCTGGCCCCTGTGGAATGACATGAAGTACAAGGACTGGTTCATGGCCCTGCTGGACGTCGAGAGCTACATCGCCGAAAAGGAGCGCGCCCTCGCCGCCTACGAGGACCGCAGCGCCTGGGCCAAAAAGATGCTGGTCAACATCGCTAAGTCCGGCTACTTCTCCTCCGACCGCACCATCGCCCAGTACGACGCCGATATCTGGCGCCTGCGCCCGGCCGCCGAAGCCCCCGCCAGCGCCCCCGAGGCATAAAAACACAGCGCAAACAAAAACCAGCCGGAAGGCGCGGGATAAACCGCAGGCCTTCCGGCTGGTTTTATTGGTCACTTGCTTATTTGCCCAGATGCTCCACGACGAACTGCCGGTCGTCGCCCTGGATGCCCAGCAGGTCCATCGCTTTTTCCAGCGAAAGGCTGCCGTTGGCCATCAAGCGTTTCACGCTGTCAAGAAGCCCCGCCTTGCGGCCCTCCTCACGGCCTTCTTCGCGGCCCTCTTCACGGCCCTCTTCACGGCCTTCGTCTATCATCTCTTCCATAATACGGCACATACGGCTCACCCCTTTTTCTGTGCTCTTGTATTGCGCGGCTTCGCCGGCCAGGATCGGACTGTACATATCCGACGGGTCGGTACAGGAAAAATCATGCATCAGAGCGCCGATCTTGTCCCTGCCCCGGTAGGTCCCATTCACGTAAAGGATATGGGCGCGGTCCCCAAAAGGACGGTCCAGCTCCCGAACCATACGCTCCACATGGTAGAGCGGAAGGCCGCTGTGGAAATAATCATTCTCGGTGATAAAGATCACATACGTTTCAGGCAGCTGCTGGTATGGTTCCCCGGGGCGGGCGGCATTGGCGTCCAGCATCGCGCTGTTGTAGCGCGCCCGCTCCGGCAGCGCGCCGGTATCGCTGCGCTGGACCTCGATGTTATAGATACGGCCGCCGGCGTCGTGGGCGGTGATGTCCAGCCGGACCGACCTGCCCCGAAGGTTTTTCAGCGAGTTCTGGGTGTCCACATGGGTGACCACCAGGCTGTCATCGTCCAGAATGGTGCGGATCAGGAACTCGGTGCAGGCCTTGTTCTGAAACACCAGGCTCATGAACGTATCGTCCATCAGACGGAACTGCTGGATCTTGGGCAGAAACTTCCGGTACCGCTCGTCAAACGAAGCTGGGTCCATCGCCATCACGTCCTTTCTGCGCTGTCCTTACTCTTATTATACTAGGAAGCTGCGGCGGAATCAAGTTTATCTGTTCTGTGCCAGCAGCACCTCGGCCAGCATACCGTAGACGGCGGGGTCGAGGTCCATCGTCTGCATCGCACCCAGCAGCTCGGCGGGGGTCTTGCCGGCGCGGACGTAGCCGTAGATGCGCTCCTTCGTCTCGTACTCGATGCCGGCCCGGTACAGCAGGCGGAACAGCCGGGCCGCAAGGTCGTTCGGGCGCAGGGGCAGCGCGTGGCCGAAGCGCACTTCCAGCGTGTCCGCCGGGGCGATGGCCGGGGCGCGGACGGTTAGGACATGCCGCGCCTCGTCGTAGCCGGAGGGGGCCGCCACGGGCCGGCCGTTCACCAGCAGCTGCGCCGCCTCGGGGCCCACGCCCCAGAACTCCAGCGTATAGCTGCGGCCGGCGGGCAATACGGCCCGCTCGCCCTCGGCCGGGGCAACGGTAAAGCTGGCCCCGTCCCAGCGCATGTGGGTGAAGGCCGCGGCGGGCTCGGCCGCGCCGTCGTCCTCGTAGAGGGTGAACGCGCCCGGCGCGCCGGCAAAGATCTTGACCCGCAGGGCGGCGGGGTTGTCGACGCTGTTCGAGCCGGGGGCCAGGTCGGCCATGGGCAGGATGGCGCCGGCTTTGGCCAGCACCGGGATATCCTCCACGCCGCGGTAAAGCGTCAGCTTGCGGCCGCCGTCGTACACGCAGCCGTTGAAGAGGTCGAACCACTTCCCCTCCGGCAGCCAGGCCGTGAAGGGCGCGGCCCCGGCCTTTTTGTCCATCGGGACGGTGATGGGGCACACCAGCAGTTCGGCGCCGAAGTAGTACTCGTTGGGCGCTTCGTAGGCCTCGGCGCGCTCGGGCTCGAGGTAGTACAGCGGCTGGACGAGGGGCTGGCCCTCGCGGCTGGCGCGGTAGTTCATCGTGTAGAGGTAGGGCACCAGCTCGTGGCGCAGGCGCAGATAGCGCTTCATCACCCTTTCGGCGATGAGGTTATAGTTCCAGGGTTCCTTGCTGAGGAAGGCGCTGTTTGTGCTGTGCAGCCGCATGATGGGCGAGAACACGCCGAACTGCACCCAGCGGGTGGTCAGCTCCTCGTCGCGGTAGCCCTGCATGTGGCCGCCGATGTCGTGGCTCCACCAGCCGTAGCCGGCGTTGCTGGCGTTGGCGGTGAAGTAGGGCTGGAAGTCCAGCGAGCGCCAGCTGACCACCGTGTCGCCCGAAAAGCCCACCGGGTAGCGGTGGCTGCCCATGCCCGCATAGCGCGAGAAGGTCAGCCCGCGCTTGCCGTCCCGCATGCTGTCCAGGTAGTGGTAATGGTTCAGCATCCACAGCGGGTCCAGGCCGGGGATCTTCGTCTGGGTGCCCTGTTGCCAGTCCAGCCACCAGAAGTCCACGCCCGCCTCCTCGTTGGGGTGGTGCAGGTACTTGAAGTAGGCCGCCAGGAACTGCGGGTCGGCGATGTCGAACTCCACCGGCTCTTCCTTGCGCCAGTCCTTGCCCAGGGCCTCGGCCATCGGGCGGTAGGCCTCCTCAAAGGGGCGCACGCCGTCGGCGGGGTGGACGTTCAGCGTCACCTTCAGGCCGTGCCGGTGCAGCCAGGCCATGAACTCCGCCGGGTCGGGGAAAAGCTGCCTGTTCCAGGTATAGCCCGTCCAGCCGCTGCCGTATTTCGGGTCCACATCCACCAGGTGCCAGTCCATATCGATGACCGCCACCGAGAAGGGCACGCCCTCGGCCTCGAAGCGCTCGATCAGGGCCTTGTACTCGGCCTCGTCGTAGCGGTGGAAGCGGCTCCACCAGTTGCCCAGGGCGTAGCGCGGCAGCAGCGGGACCGGGCCGGTCAGGCGGTAAAAATCCCGCAGGCAGGCCAGGTATTCGCTGCCGTAGCCGAAAAAGTACAGGTCGGTCCGCTCGCCCCGGCGCGGCTCCACCCAGCCGTCCTCACGGATGAGCAGCGAGCGGCTGTCGTCCAGCAGCGCATAGCCGCCCCAGTTCGACAGCAGGCCGTGCTCCAGCTCCACCGCGCCGTCGGCGGCGTCCAGCGTGCGGGCGGTGCCGCGCAGGTCGCGGGCCTCCTCGCCGTAGTGCCACACGCCGTTGTGCGTGCAGCCCTTGCTTTTGACGGTCAGGGAGAGGCCATTGGGCGAAAAGGGCTGTTTATCGTACAGCAGCTCCACCCCTTCGGTGACGATCTTGAGCCTGTCTGCCGTCTCGAACACCTGGTAGGCCGGCACGGGGAAATCGCGGTTCAAAACGCACTGGGTGGGCCTGTCCTCAAAGACGCCGTCCGCGCTGTATTCCAGCCGGAACAGCCGGGGCGTCAAAATGGTGATGCGGTAGTTTTCCCCGCGCACCACCGCTTCTTTTTTGCACTGCGGGCGGCTTGCAAGCTGCCTCCATTCCATAGTCTGTCATCCTTTCTGTATCGGTGCTAACGGCGCGTCCTTTGTCCTTCATTGCCCTTATTATAGCAGATTCCCGCGGCGGCGCAAGACGGAGTTTCGTATTGTTTCGGCCCTGTTGGCGCCGCGCCGCCTGCGCAAGATTTGCGCGCCCCAAAACAGCGAACGCGCCCGCCTGCCGATGGGACAGACGGGCGCGTTTTGGCGCTCTTTTGATGCAGCTTTCAGCCTAGTTTAGGCGGGGCTCAGTCCTCCTTGACCATGCCCACCAGGTCGAACTTCTCGGTGGAGATGACCACGTCGTAGTCGTCCTTGGCGGGTTTCGGGTACTTGACCCAGATGGTGCGGTCGGACATGTTGTAGTACCAGGCGCAGGGTGACGCGTCGAAGACCTCGCGCACGATGGTGCGGGGCACCGGCTGGCCGTCCACGGTGACCCAGTACGCGCCCTTGGCCTTGCTGACCAGGCGGATGGTCAGGCTGTCGACCGTGCTCTCGTAGCTGCCGGTCTTGCGGAAGGAGACCACCGTCTGCTCCCCTGCCTTGACCGAGATATCGGTGCGGGCGTAAACGCCCTTCTCGTACTCCTCGCTGTGGCCGTCGTCATCGTACAGGACGAAATCGGTGTCGGCCTCGGCGGCGATGAGCAGGTCGAGGTGGCGCAGCGTGTCGCTGAGGATGTGCTTGACGTCCTCGCTGGTGGCGAACACCGCCGACCCGCGCAGGAACATGGGGATGGAGCCCAGGTCCACCGGCACCTCGATGGTCTGGCCGCCGGCGTAGGCGCGCAGGTTATCGTTCATGTCGTACCAGGTGCAGCCCGCGGGCAGGTAGACGGTGCGGCTCGCCGCGCCCTTTTCGACCACGTTGGCCACCAGGACGCTCTTGCCGTACATGAAGGTCAGGTTCTTGTCGCTGTAGCAGGCGGGGTCGTCGGGGAACTCGACGAACAGGGGCCGCATGGCCGGCATGCCGGTGCAGTGCGCCTCGTACATCAGCGAGTACAGGTAGGGCAGCATCCGGTAGCGCAGGGCGTAGGCGGCGCGGATGTAGTCGTTGTTCTCCTCATACATCCAGGGCTGGGTGACGGTGTTGTCGTCGTTGGCCGAGTTCAGGGTGAAGCGCGGCTGGAAGATACCGCTCTGGATCCAGCGCAGCAGCAGCTCGCCCTCGGGGGCATGGCCGGCAAAGCCGCCGATGTCGCAGCCCATGTTGGGGCAGCCGGACAGGCCCATGCCCACGATGGTGGCGATGTTGAACTTGACGGTGCGCCAGTCGGTCAGGTTGTCGCCGCCCCAGACCTGGGCGTAGCGCTGGATGCCCGCAAAGCCGGCGCGGTTGATGATGTAGGGGCGCTCGCCGGGGTAGACCTCGGCCAGGGCCTGCTTGCCGAGGTAGGCCATCAGGTTCGAGTGCAGGATCTTCAGCTCGGCCATCGTGCCCTTCTCGCCCTCAAAGTCGCACTGGGCGTCGCGGTCCTCGACGCCGTCCATCTCGCAGTTGTCGTTCCA
>CALXGZ010000226.1 GCA_944387975.1 uncultured Faecalibacterium sp. | reverse complement strand
TCGCCGAATACGAGGCCGACCCCGAGCTGGTGGCCCTGCTGGCCAGCTACGACGAGCGCGCCAAGGCCGACGCCCTGATCCCCATCGGCGAGCTGCGCGGCGGCAACATGGCCCCCGACAACGAGATCGAGAACATCCCCAGCCCGATGGTGCAGGACACCGCCCTGCTCGACTTTATCAACGAGGCGCAGCTGTACTACACCGGCGCGCAGGTCTCGGCCACCGCCATGACCTCCATGACCGGCCAGATGCGCGAGGGCACCATCCGCAAGTGCGACCTGACCAGCATCTATACCTACGAGAACACCCTGTACAAGCTGCAGATGAACGGCGCGCAGCTGCGCGACTACATGGAGTGGTCGGCCGCCTTCTTCAAGACCTGGCAGCCGGGCGACCTGACCATCGCCTTCGACCCCTCGACCCGCTATTACCTCTACGATGCCTTCGAGGGCGTCAACTACGACATCGATATCTCGCAGGAGCCGGGCAACCGCATCCAGAACCTGACCTGGCCCGACGGCACCCCTGTCGCCGATACCGACAGCTTTACCATCGCGGTGAACAACTACCGCGCCACCACCCAGCTGCTGATCGCGGCGGACATCTTCGCCCCGGGCGACGAGCTGCCGCAGCTGCTTGAGATGGACGTGCGCGGCGACGTGGGCGGCATCCGCGAGCTGCTGGGCGAGTACATCCAGACCGTCAAGGGCGGCGTCATCGAGCCCAAGGTCAACGGCAACTGGAAGATCGTCGGCAACGACTGGGACGAGGCCAAGCACGCCGAGGCGGTCGCCCGCCTGCGCGACGGCAGCCTGACCCTGGCCGAGAACTTCGACAGCCGCACCCTGCCCTCTGTTGCTATCACCGAGGCCGACCTGGGCTGACGAAACAGCGTATCAAAACAACGAAGGCGCCCGCGGCTGCGGGCGCCTTTTTGTTTGGCGTTTGGGTTTAAGTATGGGCTGCGCTTTCCTCCAGCTGCGAGGTGCAGTGGGGGCAGCGGGTGGCCGCGATGGGGATCTCGCTCTGGCAGTAGGGGCACTTTTTGGTGGTGGGCGCGGCCGGGGCGGCGGGCTTGCGGCCCAGGGCCAGCAGCTTGTTCACCGCCTTCATCAGGCAGAAGAGGATCAGCGCCTGGATCAGGAAGTTGACCACCGACGACGCGAAGTTCGAGCCGAAGGCGGCGGCGTCCTGTAGGGTGTAGCGGGCCGCGCCCGTCAGCAGGCTGATGATGGGGTTGATGAAGTTGTCCGTCAGGGAGGTGACGATGCCCGAAAAGGCGCTGCCGATCATAACGCCGACGGCCATATCCATCACGTTGCCCCGCAGGGCAAAGGCTTTGAATTCCTGGATAAATTTGCTCATATGATTCCTCCTTTGATCCTTTTCCCGCGCTGTTGCGCATGTTCCTTATTGTACCAGAAAGCCGGCCCCGGCGCAAGGCAAAGGCACTGGCATTTTGCCGCGCGGGGTGCTATACTACAGTCAAACAAGCCCTGCCGGCTGCGCCCGGCACAGTGAATGGAAAGGATGAGAACGATGACAAGCACCCACGACCACGCGCCCCTGGGCTTTGGCCTGATGCGCCTGCCCCAGGCGGGCGAGGCGATCGACGTCGCCCAGACCGCCCGCATGGTGGACGCCTTTCTGGCGGCCGGCTTTACCTATTTCGACACGGCCTATGTCTACAACGGCAGCGAGGACGCCGCCCGCCAGGCCCTGGTGGAGCGCCACCCGCGTGACAGCTACACCCTGGCTACCAAGCTGAACGCCCGCGTCGCCAAGGACGCCGCGGACGCCCGCAGCGAGCTGGACCAGAGCCTGGCCCGCACCGGCGCGGGCTACTTCGACTATTACCTGCTGCACGCCTTGCAGGACTCGAACGCCGCGCGCTACGACGCGTGGGGCCTGTGGGACTTCCTGCGCGAGCAGAAGGCCGCGGGCCGCATCCGGCACTACGGCTTTTCCTTCCACGGCACGCCGGCTTTGCTGGACCGCCTGCTGGCCGCGCACCCCGACGTGGACTTCGTGCAGCTGCAGATCAACTACGCCGACTGGGATAACCCCGAGGTGGCCGCGGGGGAGAACTACGACGTCGCCCGCCGCCACGGCAAGCAGGTGGTGATCATGGAGCCGGTCAAGGGCGGGGCCCTGGCCGACCCGCCCCCGGCCGTCAAGGCCGTGTTCGACGCCGTGCGGCCCGGCGCGTCCTATGCGTCCTGGGCGCTGCGCTTCGCCGCCAGCCTGGACGGGGTGCTGGCCGTGCTGTCCGGCATGTCCGACACGGCCCAGATGGCGGACAACCTCGCCACCTTCACGCACTTCGCCCCGCTGGACGGGGAAGAGCGCGCCGCCATCGCCAAAGCCCAGCAGCTGCTGGCCCGCTCGGCGGCCATCCCCTGCACCGGCTGCGGCTACTGCGTCGAGGGCTGCCCGCAGCGGATCTTCATCCCCAAGATCTTCGCGGCGGCCAACCGGCAGCTGGCCCAAAACGAGCCCGACCAGGCCCGCGAGGCCTACGCCCGCGCCACCGAGGGCCGCGGCAAGGCCGGCGACTGCATCGGCTGCGGCCAGTGCGAGGCCGCCTGCCCCCAGCACCTGCCCGTCACCCAGTGGCTGCACAAGTGCGCCGGGATCTTTGGATAAAACCGAAACGCTGGAACAAAACGGGAGCGCCCTCGCCAGGGGGCGCTTCTGCCATAAGGGAGTGATCGCATGCTCGACTTTTTGGAAGAGGAAGAACAGGTCAGCCCCGCGCTGCTGCGCGAGGTCAGGGCTTTTCGCGCCGCGAACGAGCCTGCGGAGGCGCTGCGCCCCCGTGTGCCGCGGCCGCGCTACCACTACTATGGCCGCGCCGTCTGGGAGCAGGCCCTCGCCGCGCTGCTCTGCGGCAAAAACCTGCTGCTGGCCGGCGGCAAGGCCACGGGCAAAAACGTCCTGGCGGAAAACCTTGCCGCCGC
Organism: uncultured Faecalibacterium sp.; assembly: GCA_944387975.1. Lineage (GTDB taxonomy): Bacteria > Bacillota > Clostridia > Oscillospirales > Ruminococcaceae > Faecalibacterium. The sequence goes on along the minus strand of CALXGZ010000226.1, from coordinate 5,674 downwards.
CTTCGGCCGCCCGGCCTGGGACGTCTCGTTCCACGTGAACATGGACGCCGCCAGCCTGATCGGCATGGACACCTTCGAGGGCGGGCAGGTGCGCTTCCGCCCCGGGCCCATCTACCAGTGCGCGCAGTACGGGGGCTTCGGCATCCTGGACGAGATCAACATGGCCAAAAACGAGGCGCTGGCCGTGCTGCACGCGGCGCTGGACTTCCGGCGCGCCATCGACGTGCCCGGCTACGCGCGGGTGGAGCTGCAGCCCGCGGCCCGCTTCATCGCCACGATGAACTACGGCTACGCCGGCACCCGCGAGCTGAACGAGGCGCTGACCTCCCGCTTCGCCGTGATCCAGATGCCCGCCATCTCGCCCGAAAACCTTGAGCGGCTATTGGCGGGGCAGTTCCCCACGCTGAAAAAGAAGTACCGCGCCCAGTTCGCGCAGCTGTTTTTCGAGCTGCAAAAAAAGTGCGACAGTGCGGAGATATCCACCAAGGCCCTGGACCTGCGGGGCCTGCTCGACGCGCTGGACCTGATGGGCAAGGGCGTGCCGGTGGCGGCGGCGCTGGATATGGGCATCACGAACAAGGCCTTCGACAGCTACGAGCAGGGCCTGATCCGGGACGTCATCTCCGCGCGCATCCCGGCCCGGCTGGACGCCGCGGCCCTGTTTGCGGGGTGACGCGCCATGCTGACGCAGCATTACAGCGCCCAGCAGCGCCGCGCCCTGAACCAGATCTGGAACGCCGCGGGGGAGTACGGCTTCGACCCGCTGTTCCTGGCGCAGCGCAGCGGCGGCGAGCCCGACCTGTACATGAACACCATCGTGGGCTGCGTGCGCCGCTGCTACGGCGCCGCGATGCCCCGCGCGCTGTTCGGGGCCTGGGCGCAGGACCGCCGCCAGCCCATGCTGGACGATTTGGCCTGGCTTGCGCTGGAGAGCGCCGTCTTCGCGCGGGAAGCGCCGGCGCGCCCGGCCCTGGCGGAGCTGCGCGCCGCCCACGCGCGGGAATTTTTCGCGCAGGAATACAAGCTCTCGCGCCAGGAGTGGATGGCGAAAAACCAGCTGGTCTACACCATGCAGGCCGCCCGCTGGCGCGGCGTGCTCGGGCAGCGGCCGCCGGTGATGACGCCCTATGAGGCGCGCCTGGCGCAGGCGCTGGCCTGCGGCGGCGAGCTGGACGCCGCCGCCCTGGCCGCGGCGGTGCGGGATATCTTTGCGCGCTTTTATCTCTTCGACGGGGTGGCTCGGGCCCGCGCGCCGCTGCGCCTGCACTTCGACGGCAAGTGGGCCTCGGCCATGACGAAGTTCATGCCCACCGAGATCGTGCACACCGACGTGCTGACGGCCGGCCACCACGCCAGCGGCGGCGGGGGCGGGGAGAAGCTGGACATCCGGCGCGCCCGCTTCAAGCTGAACGAGCACGCCGAAGCCGACCGGGATTACATCGAAAGCTGCTTTGGCCGCTCGCTCTATGCGCCGGACACGCTGGCCGCCCTCGAGCGGCAGCTGTGCACCGGCCTGCACGCGGGCTGCCATCTGTGGTTCACGGACGGCGCGCCGGCGGAAGGCCGGGCCCCCAGCGCGGACAGCCGCCGCCTTGCCGCCGAGGCCGCGCTGCAGGCCAAGCGCAACCGCGCCGCCTACGCGAAAGACAGCGGCCTGTACCGCAGCGCCATCCTGCGCCTGGCCGAGCAGATCCGCAACTGCATCCAGGTGCACAGCCAGGTGGAGACCGAATCCGCCCGCGCCGGCCGGCTGGACAGCCCCCGGGTCTGGCGCGCGGCGGTGGTGGAGGACGGCCGGGTCTTTTTGCGGGACGCCAGCGCCAGCCGGCCGGGCTTCTCGGTGGACCTGCTGCTGGACGCCTCCTCCTCCCGCATGCACTGCCAGGAGCTGATCGCCGCCCAGGGCTATATCCTGGCCGAGAGCCTGCGCCAGTGCGGCGTGCCGGTGCGCGTGGCCAGCTTTTGCAGCCTGCGGGGCTATACCGTGCTGCGCGTGCTCAAGGGCTTTGCGGACCAGAGCGGCGGGCGCAAGATCTTCGATTACTTCGCCTCCGGCTGGAACCGCGACGGCCTGGCCCTGCGCGCGGCGGGCCAGCTGCTGGAGTCCGCGCCCTGCGCGCGCCGCCTGCTGCTGCTGTTGACCGACGCCGCGCCCAACGACAGCCACCGCATCCCGCCCGGCGGGGCCTACCCCTTCGGCCGCGACTACGCGGACGAGCCCGCCGCCGAGGACGCCGCCCGCGAGGTGCGCGCGCTGCGCCAGAAGGGCGTGCGCGTCGCCGCGGTGTTCACCGGCGAGGACAGCAGCGCCGGCAACGCCGCGATGATCTACGGGCGCAGCTGCGCGCGCATCCGCAGCATGGACCAGCTGGCCGGCGCGGCGGGGGCGCTGATCCGCGCCGAGATCGGGGAATTGGCAGACTGAGGCTTCGCGGCGAAAAAGCGACGTTAAAGCGCCTTGTTATGTGCACGCAACTTGTTTGTATGTCTAAATTATGAATAGTAAATGAAAAATTTCAAGAAAACCTCTTGCATTTTTGCCAAAAAGTACTAAAATATAGGTGGACGGCCGGACGGCGGCAAAACAGCCCGGCCGAAAAAATACTTGGAGGAGGTTTCCTTATGATTAGTTTTCTGATCTGCCTGGCTCTCCTTGTTATTGGCTACCTGACCTATGGTAAAGTGGTCGACAACACCTTCGGGCCGGATGACCGGGAGACGCCCGCTATCCGCATCAACGACGGCGTTGACTACGTTGTGATGCCGCAGTGGAAGCTGTTCCTGGTCCAGCTGCTGAACATCGCGGGCCTTGGCCCCATCTTCGGCGCGATGCAGGGCGCTCTGTGGGGCCCTGTGGTCTTTTTGTGGATCACCTTCGGCACCATCTTCGCCGGCGGCGTCCACGACTATTTCTCCGGCATGCTGTCTGAGCGCAACGACGGCGCTTCCATCTCGGAGGTCTGCGGCATCTACCTGGGCAACGGCATGAAGAACGTCATGCGCGTGTTCAGCGTGGTGCTGCTGGTCATGGTGGGCACCGTCTTCGCGGTCGGCCCCGCGGGCCTGATCGTCACCCTGTTCAAGAACGGCGGCTTCTCGGGCATCGTCACCAACACCGAGTTCTGGCTGTGGATCGTCCTGGCCTACTACTTCATCGCCACCTTTCTGTCCATCGACAAGATCATCGGCAAGATCTACCCCATCTTCGGCATCTGCCTGATCATCATGGCCGTGGGCGTCGGCTTTGGCATCATGACCAACCCCGCCTACGAGATCCCCGAGCTGTGGACCCACTTCTATAACATGGAGCCCACCGGCAAGCCCATCTGGAGCTTTATGTTCATCACCGTGGCCTGCGGCGCCATTTCCGGCTTCCACGCCACGCAGTCGCCCCTGATGGCCCGCTGCATGAAGTCCGAGCGTCAGGGCCACATGGTCTTCTACGGCGCGATGGTCTGCGAGGGCGTCATCGCCCTGATCTGGGCCGCCGCCGGCTGCTCGATCTATGAGGTCACCAACGGCCTGAACACCGGCCTGCAGGCGATCCTGGCCAACGGCCAGTCCGCCGCGATCTACGACGTCTGCTCCAAGACGATGGGCGGCGTGGGCGTTGCCCTGGCCATGCTGGGCGTCATCGCCTGCCCCATCACCTCGGGCGACACCGCCTTCCGTTCCGCCCGTCTGACCCTGGCCGACTGGTTCAAGATCGACCAGGAGGACTTCAAGAAGCGCCTGGCCCTGTGCGTGCCGCTGCTGCTGGTGGGCGCCTTCGTCGGCCATCTGGATTACTCCATCGTATGGCGTTATTTCAGCTGGACCAACCAGACCCTGGCCATGATCGTGCTGTGGACCGCCAGCATGTACCTGTACCAGCAGAAGAAGAACTACTGGATCACCGCGGTGCCCGCCACCTTCATGAGCGCGGTCTCCGCCACCTACTTCCTGCTGGGCGACGAGTGCCTCGGCCAGCTGATCAACTCGAAGGACGCCGCGGGCGCGACCATCTACAATACGACGGTGGCGTACCCCGTGGGTATCCTCTTCGCCGTGCTGCTGCTGGCTATCTTCATCCACGCCACGCGCAAGCAGCCTGCGAATAAGAAGTAAACTCCACCCGGCCGGCCTGGCCCTGTGTGAAACACAACGGCCCGCCCGCCGCTGCCCCAAAAACAGCGGCCGGCGGGCTTTTGCATCCCCATCCTGTGCAAGAAAGAGGTCGCAAAGCCTATGATCTTCAAACCTGCCCGCCTGGGCGGCCCCGCCCTCGAGCCCGAGGCCCTGGCCGCCGACAAGAAAAACTGCAAAAAGTTCGGCCCCTGCGGCGTCGGCGAAAAAGCGCTGTACCTCAACAGCTTTTACATCGACCGCCGCTACTACATCGCCTACCCGGCCGTCACCCGCGTGTTCAAGCGCGTGGCCATGAGCCAGGGCGGCTTTTCGCAAAAGGGCATCTTCGCCTCCATCCCGTACCTGGTGGTGGAGTACGACGGCGGCAAGCAAAAGCAGTGCAATTTTAAATACGAGGAGCAGGTGGACCAGATGCTGGACTGCATCGGCCGCGCCCACCCAGGCATCAAGCTGGTCAGCGCCGCCGCCGAGGCGCGCCTGGCCCAGCGCGAGGCCGAGCGCGCCGCCCGCAAACAGCCGCAGCTGACGCACGAGGCGCAGCGCTCCATCCGCGCCCTGCAGGACGCCGCCGCCTACCTGGAGCAGAAGCCCGCCCTGACCGAAGAGCTGAGCAAGGCCGCCCGGCGCAAGCGCGCCTACCAGTGCAGCAAGCCCAGCTACCGCTGGGTGGCGCTGGCCATCACGGTGCTGGGGCTGATCTCGCTTTTGTACGGCGTGTACACGCTGCTGCAGGGTACGGGCAGCTTTGGCATTTACTTTGCGCTGTTCGGTATCGCGGCCATCTTCATGTTCTCGGGCGTCAGCGTGCTGCCCACCGCCCGCAACAACAAAAACGCCATCATGGCCCGGGCCGATCGGGCCAAGGCGGACATGGAAGGCTACCTGAAAGGCTACCGCGGCGCGTTCCCGCTGCCGGCCCGCTACGCCCACCCCATCGTGCTCAAGCGCATGGTGCGCGCCATCGAGGAGGGCCGCGCCGCCAGTGTCCCCGACGCGCTGGAGGCCGTCAAGCAGGAGCTGAAGGCCCTGAACTCCGACGTGGAGGTGGACCAGGAGGAATACGACGAGGTGGTGGCTATCAAGGCCATGTTCCTCAACGAGGATTACCAATAAGAGCAAAAACAGGGCCCCCGGCGCGCAGCCAGGGGCCCTTTCTTTATGCTATATTATATAATGTAAGGTCAGGCTTTGGCCGCCACGTTTTTGGTGGCGACAACGGGCACGCCGGTGCCGGCGGCATCCTCCAGCAGCACCTGCCCGATGGCGACGGGCGCAGCGGCCTCGACGGTCTTCAGCGCGCGGACCACGTCAAAGATCTTGCCCTTGGGCACGTCGCTGCGCGTCTTGCAGGAGACTGCCGGCAGCGTGCCGCCGGTCACGCGCACCGTGCTCGTCACGATGCGGGTGGGGTTCGTCACTTCCTTGCGGCCGTAGGCGTCGCCGCGCGGGCAGGTGTTGCCCGTCACCTTCGTGACGGCGCCGTCCTCCAGCTCCACCGTCAGCGGGCAGCCCATCGGGCAGCCAATGCAGATCAGTTCGATTTTCT
>CALXGZ010000225.1 GCA_944387975.1 uncultured Faecalibacterium sp. | reverse complement strand
GCTCGATGTCGGCGCTCATGATCCGCACGTTGTCGATGGGGCGGCCGGCCGCGGCGTAGGCGGCCTCGATCTTGCGCTTGGCCAGGATCAGCACCTTGTCGGTGATGTCGATGCCGAGGTAGTTGTTCTCGGGGTGGGCGGCCGCCAGCTGGGAGATAAAGCCCCCCTTGCCGCAGCCCAGCTCCAGCACGAGGGGCTGCTCGGGCCGGGGGAACTGGGCGTGCCACTGCCCCTGCAGGTGGAAGGGGTCGTGGATGTGGAAGTCGGCTGCGAGCAGCTCGGCCCGCGCGTAAGGCTTGAAACGCATGCGCATAGGTATATACTCCTTGTTGTATGTTGTGCTTATTCTACGGTATGGCTGCGCAGGAAGCGCGCGGCCTCCTCGGGGGCGGCGGCGCAGCTGCCCTGGCAGATGCCGGGCTTGCCGCCGCCCCGGCCGCCGCAGGCGGCGTTCAGGGCCCGGGTCAGGGGGCGCACGTCGCCGCCGCGGCGGGCCAGGCAATAGCCGCAGCCCGTGCCGCTGGGGGTCAGGGCGGCGCACAGGCCCTCCGTCGCCTCGGTCAGGCGGACGGCCAGGCGGTGCAGCCCGTCGGGGTCCAGCCCCGGCACCGTAAAGACGGCGTCCTGCCCGGGCGCGACGGTGGCGGCCAGCGCGTCGAACAGCTGGGTGCACAGGCCGTACTGGGCGTATTTCAGGGCGGCCAGCTCGGCGTGCACCCGGCGGACGGCGTTGGCGGTCTCGGCGGGCTTAGCGCTCAGCTCGGCCACGATCTCGCCCTGGCGGGCCTGCATGGCCTGCACCTCGGCCAGGGCCCGCGCGCCGCACAGCACGGCCAGGCGCATGCCGCCCTTGTAGCGCTCGGCGGCGGCGATCTTGATCAGGCCCACCTGGCCGGTGGTGGCGGTGTGGGTGCCGCAGCAGGCGCAGGCGTCCGCCCCCGGTATGGTGACGATGCGCACCTGGCCGGCGATCTCCTTTGAGCTGCGGTAGGTCATATACGCCAGCGCCTCGCGGCTGGGGTAGCTGACCTGCACGGGCAGGTCCTGCCAGACGAAGCGGTTGGCCTCGGTCTCGGCCTGGCGCAGCTGCGCGGGGCTGAGGGGGACGCTGGCGTCCATGCGCACGGCCCCGGCCCCGATGTGGAAGCCGACGTTCTCGGCGCCGAACAGGCGGTGCAGCGTGCCGGAGAGGATGTGCTCGCCGGTGTGCTGCTGCATCTTGTCAAAGCGCCAGGCCCAGTCGATGGCCTCCTCCACCGGCGCGCCGGGGACGGCCGCGGCCGGCAGGGCGTCCACCGTGTGCCAGACGACGCCCTCTTTTTCGTGCACGTCCAGCACGCTGAGGCGCGCGCCGTCCGGCAGGGTGAGCGTGCCGCGGTCGGCGGGCTGGCCGCCGCCCTCGGGGTAAAAGACCGTGCCGGCCAGCGCGACGCGGCCCCCGCCGCCCGCCTGCGGCAGGACGGCCGTGATGACGGAGGAGGCCGCCGTCCGGTAGGCGTCGGCCTCGTAAAAGCGTTCAGTCGGTTGTATCATAGGGTGCCCTCATTCAAACAAAAATCGTGTCGGGATCACAGATAGTATACCACGATTTTTGCCTGTGGAAAATAGCCCGCAGATGTGTTATCATAGGAAATAACGAAGGCCGCGCGGCGACGGACGGCGCGGCTGCAAAAAAGAGAGGAAACGGAACATGCGTGAAAGTGGAATTCTGATGCCGGTGTCCAGCCTGCCCGGCCCCTACGGAATCGGCTGCTTTGGGGCCGAGGCCGTAAAATTCGTGGATTTCCTGGCGGCGGCGGGCCAGGGCATCTGGCAGATCCTGCCCCTGAGCCCCACCGGCTACGGCGACAGCCCCTACCAGAGCTGCTCGGCCTTTGCGGGCAACCCCTATTTCATCGACCTGGAGGCGCTGCGGGACGAGGGCCTGCTGACCGATAGCCAGCTGGAGGCGGCCGATTTCGGCGGCGACCCCTGCCAGATCGACTACGGCGCGCTGTACAACGGCCGCTACCAGCTGCTGCGGGCGGCCTACGCCGCCTGGGTGGACGGCTGCGCCGGGCGCTACGGCTGCAAGACCTACTACCCCGACGACTACTACGCCTTCACCCTCGCGAACGAGGGCTGGCTGGACGACTACGCCCTGTACATGGCCATCAAGTCCGGGCAGAAGATGAAGCCCTGGACCGAGTGGCCCCGCGAATACCGCCTGCGCCAGCCGGAGGCCCTGGCCCGCTACGCGGCGGAGAACGCGGAGGAGATCGGCTTTTGGAAGTTCCTGCAATACATGTTCAGCAAGCAGTGGCAGAAGCTGAAGGCCTACGCCAACGGCAAGGGCATACGCATCCTGGGCGACATGCCCATTTACGTCTCGGCCGACTCGGTGGACGCCTGGGTGGGCGGCAGCCTGTTCGAGCTGGACCACGAGGGCAAATTCTCGCGGGTGGCGGGCGTGCCGCCGGACTACTTCGCGGTGGACGGCCAGATGTGGGGCAACCCCCTCTATGACTGGGACTACCACCGCCGGACCGGCTTCGCCTGGTGGATCGAGCGCGTGCGCTACGCCACCCACATCTACGACCTGGTGCGCATCGACCACTTCCGCGGCTTCGACACCTACTGGGCCGTCCCGGCGGGCAGCGCCACGGCCAAGACCGGCAAGTGGGAGCGGGGCCCCGGCATGGAGCTGTTCCGCGCCCTCAAGGACGCCCTGGGCGAGCTGCCCATCATCGCCGAGGACCTGGGCGATCTGTGCGACAGCGTGCGCCAGCTGCTGGCTGACAGCGGCTTCCCCGGGATGAAGGTGCTGCAGTTCGCCTTCACCGGTGCGGACAACGAGTACCTGCCCCACAACCACCCCCAGAACAGCGTGGTCTACCCCGGCACCCACGACAACACCACCCTGGCCGACTGGTGGGACAACGCCGCCACCGCCGCCGAAAAGCGCAAGGCCGCCACCTACCTGCGCATGACCCCGGCGCTGAAGCCCACCGCCGCCCAGGTCAAGGCGGTCAAGACCGGCGATGCCCGCAAAGCGCTGATCCGCGCGGCGCTCGCTTCGCCGTCGGCGCGGGCCATCATCCCCATGTACGACTGGCTGGGCCTTGGGGCCGAGGCGCACCTGAACACGCCCGGCCGCCTGGGCGGCAACTGGGCCTGGCGGGCGAAGGCGGGCTTCGGCACCGCGGCCCTGGCGCAGGAAATCCGGCAGGAGTGCGAGGTTTGCTGCCGCGCAGAGGCGGCAGATTCGGCAGAATGACAAAATTTTGCCCCCGGGGCGCAAAATGGCCCCCGGCGACTGGAAAATTGACAACATCCGTGTTATAATTTGCATGTCTTAGTTATTTAGACAAGCTGGCGGGCGCCGCCCGCCGGCGTCATGCGGCCGCCCTGCCGAGAGGGCCGGCGCACAGGGGGAACAGACGATGGAAAAGGGATGTACTGTACAGGAGCTGCAGCGCCTGACCGACGCGCTGCGCAGCATCTTTGAGGACGTCAGCGTGACGCCGCTGCCGCCCGAGCGCGCGGACCGCTGGCAGGACGACGCCATGCAGGTCAGCTATGAGCAGGGGGGCGGGCAGGTCAGCTGCGTGCTGCGCCGCCGCATCCAGGTGGAGGGCGTGAGCTACGGCATCCAGATGAGCGCGCCCCTGGCGGGCAACGCCCTGCCCGAGGACCGCATGACCGAACGCGAGCGCGAGCTGCTGCGCGAGGACCTGAACCGCGACTTCCTGACCGGGGCGTACAACCGCCGCTACATCGAGACGGTGCTGCGCGGCCAGATGGAGGCGGTGCTGGCCGCCGGCGGCCAGGCCGCGGTGGCCCTGGTCTCGCTGGACGAGGCCGACCGCCTGCGCTATGAGCACGGCCAGCCCGTGCTGGACCAGCTGGTGTGCACCATCGCCAACCAGTGGAAAAAGCACTACGACGACCCCGACAGCCGCATCGTCAGCCGGCTGCACGGCGGCGTGCTGCTGATCGCCTGCAAGGGGCTGGACGCCGCCGCCCTGGCGGAGGAGCTGGGCCGCCATTACGCCGCGATGCCCTGCTGCTGCGTGGCCGGGGCCGGCATGATGAGCCGCATCGCCTTCACGCTGTCCATCGGGGTGGCCGGCACCGCCGAGCTGCCCGCCGGCCAGCAGAACTGGGAGGCCCTCTACCGCCTGTGCGACGCCCGGCTGCGCGCCGCGGCCGCGGCCGGCGGCAACCGCATCTGCGCCAAAGAGGACATCCCCGCCTGAATCTCCATATAAAAAATGCGCCTCCCTTTTGCCCGCGCGGGCGAAGGGGAGGCGTTTTTTTGTATACCGGGGGCTTACAGCCGCTCGATCATGGCGGCCACGATGCGGGTGGCGGTGGCGACGTACTCCTTGATGCTGAAGTCGCGCACGACCAGCACCTCGTAGCCGTCCTCGTCGGCGTTGTCGCTCATGGCGCGCAGGATGACGCAGGGCACGCCGTTCTTCGCGGCGATCTGGCTGACGGCCGCGCCCTCCATCTCGACGCAGTCGGGGTGGCAGGCGGCCTCGATGCGGCGCTTAGTCCCGGTGTCGCCGACAAAGCGGTCGCCGGTGGCGATGCGCCCCACGATGGCCTTGACGCCGGCCTCGGCGCAGGCGGCCTCGGCCGCGGCGATCAGGGCCGGGTCGCCGGGGTACTCGTCGAGGTAGGGCGGGTTCTGGTCCAGCATGTCCATATCGGCGTCGTGGTACAGGACGGTGCCGCCGATGACCACGTCGCCGATGCCGATCTTGCTGGTCATGTTGCCGGCCACGCCGGAAAAGACGATCTTCTCCGCGCCGTAGCGGCTGATCAGCACCTGGGTGGTGGCGGCGGCGTTGGCCTTGCCCATGCCGGCGCAGCATACGGTCACCTGCCGCCCGGCCAGGCTACCGCAGTGGTAGCGCACGCCGCCGTAGTCCTCCACGCGCACGTCCGACAGGCGGGCGCAGAGCTGGTCGACTTCTTCGGGCATGGCGCCCATGATACCGATGATCATAGCGCCCACCTTACACGTTGAACAGGAACTCGATGACGTCCCCGTCCTGCACGACGTACTCCTTGCCTTCGGTGTGCTGCAGGCCCTTCGACTTGACGGCGGCGTAGTCGAAGGCGTTGGCCTCGAGGTCGGGGTAGTGGATGACGCTGGCGCGGATGAAGCCGCGCTCGAAGTCGCTGTGGATCTTGCCGGCGGCCTGGGGGGCCTTGGTGCCCTTGCGGATGGTCCAGGCGCGGCACTCTTTTTTGCCGTCGGTCAGGAAGGAGATCAGGCCCAGCAGGTCGTAGCTGGCGGTGATCAGGTTGTCCAGGCCGCTGGCCTCGATGCCCATTTCGGCCAGGAAGGCCTTTTTCTCCTCGGGGCTGTAGTCGGCGATGTCCTCCTCGGTGCGCGCGCAGATGGGGATGACCTTCGCGCCCTCTTCGGCGGCGCGGCGGGCCACCAGGGGCACGTAGCGGTTGTGCTCGATGCCCTCCATCAGGTCGTCCTCGCCGACGTTGCAGGCGTAGAGCACGGGCTTTGCGCTCAGCAGGCCCATCTCGCGCAGGACGGCCTGCCAGCCGTCGCCGGCGGCGTCCCAGTCGAAGCTGCGGGCGGGCTTGCCGGCGGCCAGGTGGGCGGCCAGCTGTTCCAGCCAGGCGGCCTCGGCGGCGGCGGGCTTGTTGTTACCGCTCTTGGCGGCCTTGGCCATGCGGCCGGCGCGGTTCTGTACCACTTCCAGGTCGGAGAGGATCAGCTCATAGTCGATGACGTCGATGTCGGACAGCGGGTCGACGGCCTCGGCGCGGGTGACGTCCTCCACCACGTGGATGATGTTGTCGTCGTCGAAGCAGCGCACCACGTGCACGATGGCGTCGCACTCGCGGATATGCCCGAGGAACTTATTGCCCAGGCCCGCGCCCTGGGCCGCGCCCTTGACGAGGCCGGCGATATCGACGAACTCGACGATGGCGGGGGTCTTTTTATTGGTCTGCCAGACCTCGGCCAGCTTGTCCAGCCGGGCGTCGGGCACGGCGACGATGCCGCTGTTGGGCTCGATGGTGCAGAAGGGGTAGTTGGCCGCCTCGGCGTTGCGGGTCGAGGTGATGGCGTTGAAAAGGGTGGACTTGCCCACATTGGGCAGGCCGACGATGCCTAATT
>CALXGZ010000224.1 GCA_944387975.1 uncultured Faecalibacterium sp. | reverse complement strand
ACGGCAGCATCGGCATCCTGACCCTGATGGTCAAGGCCGGGCTGGCCGCCTCCAACGGCGAGGCCCGCCGCCTGGTCACCCAGGGCGGCGTCCTGGTCAACGGCGAGAAGGTGGCCGCCCCCACCGCAAGCTTTACGGCCGCCCAGCTGGCCGAGGGCCTGATCCTGAAAAAGGGCAAGAAGGTCTACCACAAGGTGACCCTGTAAGCGCACAGCAAAACGCGGCGCCCCCGCAGCCGGCCTGGCCGGCAGGGGAGCGCCGCTTCTTTTTATGTTAGACGTTCTGGGCTGTCGGGCTGCCGCCGCGGGGGCGGGGCCCCGAAAAGCCCCGCCCCCGCATGTGCAAGATCCCTACACCACAAGGAAGTCTTATTTGACCAGGACCACGGCCTGGCCCTGGGTGACCTTGCCGATGGCGGCAGGTTCGACACTGGCGAAGTCGTCGGTGTTGGTGACGACCACGGGGGTGGTCAGCTTGTAGCCTGCGGCGGAGATGGCCGCCATATCGAACTTGAGCAGCAGCTGGCCCTTCTTGACCTTGTCGCCGACCTTGACCTTCGGCTCATAGCCCTTGCCTTTCAGCTCGACGGTGTCCATGCCGACGTGGATCAGCACTTCGACGCCGTTGTCGCCCATCATGCCGACGGCGTGGTTGGTGTCGGCCACCTGCTCGATGGTGCCGTCAAAGGGGGCCACCACTTCGCCCTTCGTGGGCTCGATGGCGCAGCCCTTGCCCAGCGCCTCGCTGGAGAACACGGGGTCCTCGATCTCGCTCAGGACGCGAATCTCGCCCTCCAGGGGGGAGTATATGGTCTTGTCGTCGGTTTTTGCGGCAGGCGCGGGGGCCGGCTCCTCTTTTTTGTGGAACAAATTGGAAAAGAATCCCATCATACGTTCGTTTCTCCTTATCATGCCTAATTTTGCCGTTCTCCCGCGGGGCCGGGGCCCTGCGGGCTGTGCCGAACAGCTTATTCCTATGCCATTCTACCACATTTTCCACTGATTTACAGCAGAAAAACGCGCATCGTTCATATTTCGTGAATCGATCTAAAATGGCGCGGCCTTTCTTGTGCAACTTTACAGCAAGACTCACAGCGCGTAGGCCTGGCGCAGCGCCTCGTAGGCGGCGTCCTCGTTCTCCGTGCGGACGAGCAGGGAGATGTCCAGGTCGCTGGTGGTGATCAGGTGCACCTCGATGCCGGCGGCCGCCAGGGCGGACAGGCCCCGGGCGGCCACGCCGCAGCTGGCCACCATCTCCTCGCCGAAGAGGTTCAGCTTGGAATAGCCCGCGCTGATCAGGGGGGCGGCCTTGGCGTCGGGGTCGAGCTTGGCCGCCGAGATGGCCTTCATCACCAGGGGCAAATCGCTGCTGGACGCCGTAAAGCTGAAATCCAGCCGGGCGCTGTGGGGCGCGCTCTGGCTGATCATGTCCACGACGACGCCCGTGTCCGCAAAGATCTGCAAATAGCGCGCCAGGCTCCCGGCGCTGAAGGCGACGTCTTGCACGCTGATCATCATGACGCCTGGCTCGACGCTGATCTTCGATACTCCGTACATAATCTTGCTCCTTTCCGCCTTGTGGCAAGGCGTGACTGCCGCGGCCCCTCACTGCAGCGCGAGGAAGGCCGCGTCGATGTACTTTTCCGCGACGGCGCGGATCAGATCGTAGCTGAAATCGCTGTAAGCGGCGCGCACGCCGTGGGCCTCGGCCAGCTCGGGGCTGTAGTCCCGGTAGAGGTAGGCCCGCACGTCCGATTTGTTCGCGCCGTAGTGGGTGACGGTGGGGTGCAGCTGCGGGTCGAGCACCTCCAGCCGGACCGTGCCGTCGGGCTGCGTGGTCTTTTGCAGCCGCAAAGTCAGCACCGCGCCGATCAGCTGGTCCTTCTTGCTCTGCGTACTGAGGAAGTTGCCCAGCGAATAGGCCACGAAGGCCCTGCGGCCATCGGCCGCCGTCAGCCATTCAGCGTTTTGCAGCACATGGGGGTGGGTGCCGACGATGACGTCCGCGCCCCAGTCGGCCAGCTTTTGGGCCAGGGCCCGCTGGGCGTCGGTGACGGTGTGGCTGTCCTCCACGCCCCAGTGCATGCCCACCACCACGAAGTCGGCCTGCCCGGCCGCCTGCCGGACCTGCCGCTCGATCACATCGGTCTGGTGGGTGTAGACGACGCCGGCCTCCATCGCGCTGCTGTGGGGGATGCCGTTGGTGTGCTCGGTGTAGGAGAGATAAGCGATGGTGACGCCGTTCACCTCCTGCAGGGGGACGGGGTCCTCCTCGCTGCGCCACAGCCCGGTGGTGACGGTGTCTTCGGGCATGCTGTCCCAAAAGCGCAGCGTGGCGGCGATGCCTTCGGCCCCTTTGTCGTAGCTGTGGTTATTGGCCAGGCTGAACACCCGGAAGCCCGCCCTGTACAGCGCCCGGGCGCAATCCCCCGGCGTCGAAAAGCAGGGGTAGGTGGAGGGGGCCAGCTCGTCGGTGCAGAGGGTCTCCTGGTTGATCCAGTTGACGTCGAAGCCGCGGTAAAAGGGGACGAGCTTTTCGTAACAGTAGTCGAAGCTGTACGCCGCGTCCCCGACGGCGCGGGCGGCGGCCTGCTGATAGATCTTGGCGTGGATCAGATTGTCGCCCGTGGCGGAAAAATCCACCGTCTGGACCACGGGCTGGGGTTCGGGTTCCGGCTCCGGCGCGGGAGGATCGGGGATTTGGGACGCTGCGGGGGCGCTGGCCGCGGGCCCGGCAGGCTCTGCCGGCTGCCCCGGGCCAAAGCCGCCCAGGGCGATGCAGAGGGCCAGCGCCGCCAGCACGGCAGCCCCGGCGCACCACAGGGGCAGACGCCCCCGCGCGGCGTGTCGGCCCGGCGGCCCGGCGGGGGGATGACTCATCGGCTGTTCCTCCTTTCACGGGAGGCGGGCGGCTCAGCGCTCGGCGATCAGGTCGCTCATGTTGTACAGGCCCGGCTCCTTGTTGGCGAGGTAGAGGGCGGCGTTGATGGCCCCATTGGCAAAGACGCTGCGGGAATAGGCGGTGTGCTTGAGGGTGATCACCTCGTCGGGCCCGCAGAACAGCACCTCGTGGTCGCCCACGATGCTGCCGCCCCGCACCGAGCTGATGCCCAGCTCCAGCGGGTCGCGCTTTTGCCGCACGGCAGAGCGGTCGTATACATAGTGGTAGGCGCCGCCGGCCTGCTCGTTGACGGCATCGGCCAGCATCAGGGCCGTGCCGCTGGGGGAGTCGAGCTTGTTGTGGTGGTGCTGCTCGACGATCTCCACGTCGTAGGCCATGCCCAGGATGGCCGAGGCGCGCTTGCACAGCTCGGCCAGCAGGTTGATGCCGAGGGACATGTTGGCGCTTTTGAACACGGGGACGCTACGGGACAGCTGCACGATCTTGAGGTTCAGCTCATCCGACAGGCCGGTGGTGCACAGCACGACGGGGGTCTTGTGCGCTTCGCAGTAGGGCAGCAGCGCCTCGACCGCGGCAGGGGAGCTGAAGTCGATGATCACGTCGCCCCGGCCGGCCAGCCCCGCCGGGCTGGAAAAGACGGGGATGCCGTCCTGTTCGCCGTCGTGCAGGTCGATGCCGGCGACCACCTTGCAGTCGTCCCGCTGGGCGATCATCTCGCAGAGGACGCGGCCCATCCGGCCGCCTATGCCCTGGATGACAAGTTCAGTCATGGTTTGGTTTCCTTTCGCTTTGTACGTTTTGCAGATGAGGCGAATGCCCGGGAAGAAGCTCTCTCGCCGGGCATTCGCAAACAGTGCTTATGACAGCAGGCCGCAGGCGCGCATGGTCTGCTCGATCTTGGCTTTCTGTGCTTCGCCCGGCTCCACCAGGGGCAGGCGGCAGGCGCCGGCGTCCCAGCCCAGCAGGTTCATGGCGTACTTGACCGGGATGGGGTTGACGTCGCAGAACATCGCGTCGCACAGGGGCAGCATCTCCAGCTGCAGGCGGCGGGCGGTCTCGACGTCGCCGTCGAACCACGCCTTGCAGCAGTCGTGCACCAGGGTGGGCGCAATGTTCGACACCACGCTGATGACGCCCTTGCCGCCCAGGGCCAGCAGGGGCACGACCTGGTCGTCGTTGCCGGAGTAGATGTTCAGCGCGTCGCCGCAGGCCGCCGCGATCTGGGCCACCTGGGCGATGTTGCCCGAGGCCTCCTTGATGCCGTTGATCAGGGGATGCTCGCTGAGCTTTTTGGCCGTCTCGGGCTTGATGTTCAGGCCGGTGCGGGACGGCACGTTGTAGAGGATGACCGGGATGCCGCCCGCCTCGGCCATGGCGGTAAAGTGGGCGATAAGGCCCGCCTGGCTGGTCTTGTTGTAATAGGGTGTGACCATCAGCAGGGCGTCGGCGCCGCAGTTGGCCGCGCCGGCGGCCAGGGCGCAGCCGTGGGCCGTATCGTTCGAGCCGGCCCCCGCCACCACCGGCACCCGGTGGGCCACCGTGTCCACCGTGAACTTGATGGCGGACAGCTGCTCGGCGTCGGTCATGGTCGAGCACTCGCCGGTGGTGCCGCAAATGATAATCGCGTCGGTGCCGCGGGCGATCTGGTCTTCCAGGATCTGCCCCAGCACGTCAAAGTTGATGCTGCCGTTTTGGCGCATCGGGGTGATGACGGCCACCCCCGCACCCGTAAAAACAGGCTTCTTCATCATAAACTCGGCTCTCCTTTGCTGTTACATGGTAAACGCATCCCAGCGTTTGGGATCAGTCCAGATAGCCCTTGGCGGCCAGCAGCTCGGCCAGCAGCACGCCGCCGCCGGCCGCGCCCCGCAGGGTGTTGTGGCTCATGCAGGCGAACTTGTAATCAAAGAGGACGTCCTCGCGCAGGCGGCCGATGCACACGGCCATGCCGTGCTCGGTGTCGCGGTCCAGCTTGGGCTGGGGGCGGTCGTTCTCCTCAAAATAATGCAGGAACTGCTTGGGCGCGCTGGGCAGGCCCAGCTCCTGCGCGGGGCCGCGGAAGTTCTTCCAGGCGTCGAGGAGCTGCTCCTTCGTGGGCTTTTTGGCAAAGCTGACGAAGACGGCGGCGGTGTGGCCGTCCGACACGGGCACGCGGAAGCACTGTGCGGTGATGATCGGCTTTTCGGCGTTGACGATGCGGTCGCCCTCGATGTGGCCCCAGAGCTTGAGGGGCTCCTGCTCGCTCTTTTCCTCCTCGCCGCCGATGTAGGGGATGACGTTGTCGATGATCTCAGGCATGCGGTCGAAGGTCTTGCCCGCGCCCGAGATGGCCTGGTACGTGCAGACCAGGGCCTTTTCGACGCCGAACTCCTGCATCAGGGGGTGGAAGGCGGGGACATAGCTCTGCAGGCTGCAGTTCGATTTGACGGCGATGAAGCCGCGCTTGGTGCCAAGGCGGCGGCGCTGCGCCGGGATGATCTCGATGTGCGCGGCGTTGATCTCGGGCACCACCATCGGCACGTCGGGCGTGGCGCGGTGGGCGCTGTTGTTCGACACCACCGGGCACTCGGCCTTGGCGTAGGCCTCTTCCAGGGCCTTGATCTCGTTTTTGGGCATGTTGACGGCGCAGAAGATAAAGTCGACCTGGGCGGCGATCTGCTCCACCTCGGCGGCGTTCTGCACCACCATCTGCTTGACGCTCTCGGGCATCGGGGTGGGCATGGCCCAGCGGCTGCCCACGGCCTCGGCGTAGGTCTTGCCCGCGCTGCGGCCCGAGGCCGCCACGACGGTCAGCTTGAACCAGGGATGGTTTTCCAGCAGGGTGACGAAGCGCTGCCCGACCATGCCGGTGGCGCCCACGACGCCCACCTTATAATACTGCTTTTTCATTTCCAGCACCTTTCCTTTCATACCATAGCCCGCCTTTGCCAAAAACTGCCCCTTGCTGCCAAAGGACGGCTTGCAAAGCGGATGGTCTTGTTCTATAATAAGGACCAGTTGATAAAGCTAATAATATCATTGATACGGTACCCGTGTCAACCCACTGGAAAGGCGAATAGGACCCATGTTGAAAAAAGATTTTTGGTATGACCTCCCCAAAGAGCTGATCGCGCAGGAGCCCGCCAGCCCCCGCGATGCGGCGCGGCTGATGGTGCTGCACCGCGACAGCGACGAAATCGAACACCGCGTCTTCCGCGACCTTCTGGACTATCTTATGCCGGGGGACCTGCTGGTCGTGAACAATTCCAAGGTTTTGCCCGCGCGCATCGTGGGCGTCAAGCAGCCCACCGGCGCCGTTTGCGAGCTGCTGCTGCTGCGGCAGGTGAAAGGGGACCAGTGGGAGTGCCTGGCCAAGCCCGGCAAGCGCATGCACCCGGGCAACACGGTCAGCTTCGGCGACGGCAGCCTGACCGCCACCGTCGACGAAACGCTGGAGGACGGCAACAAGCTGGTCACCTTCCATTACGACACCGAGACTTTGTACGAAAAGCTGGACGCCTTCGGCAAAATGCCCCTGCCGCCCTACATCACCAAGCAGCTGGAGGACCAGAGCCAGTACCAGACCGTCTACGCCAAGGAGCTGGGCAGCGCCGCCGCCCCCACGGCCGGCCTGCACTTCACCCCGGAGCTGATGGACGCCATCCGCGCCAAGGGCGTGGGCATCGCCGAAGTGACGCTGCACGTGGGCCTCGGCACCTTCCGCCCAGTGCAGGAGGACGAGATCGCCGACCACAAGATGCACAGCGAGTGGTACTCCATCAGCGAGGACACCGCCCGGCAGATCCAGGCCGCCAAGGCCGCCGGGCGCCGCGTGATCGCCGTCGGCACCACCAGCTGCCGCACCCTGGAGGCGGTGGCCGCCAAATACGGCGAGATCAAGGCCTGCAGCGGCAACACCAGCATCTTCCTCTACCCGGGCGTGCCCTTCCGCTGCATCGACGGCCTGATCACGAACTTCCACCTGCCCGAGAGCACGCTGATCATGCTGGTGTCGGCCTTCTACGGCTACGACAAGACGATGGCGGCGTATAAAGCCGCCGTAGACGAGCGCTACCGCTTTTTCTCCTTCGGCGACGCGATGCTAATATTATAAAGGATGGGCGTTTTGCTCGAAAATAGCCAACACGGCCTAGGACTCGCTTTAAGCTCTGGGCCGTGCTGTTATTTGCAGAGGAAGCGGTGTGTCATCTAGTTACAATATATTGACATCCTAACAATATGGATATATAATATACATAGGAGGCGATTCTTATGGCGAAAGTTACAGCTAGTATTTCCATTGATTCGGATGTCAAAGCAAAGGCTCAAGAGCTGTTTGCGGATCTCGGTCTTGACCTCTCCACTGCTGTCAATATTTTCCTGAAGCAGTCCATCCGTGAGAATAGCATTCCGTTTGCGATCCAGCGAGAAGTTCCGAACGCCGATACCATAGCAGCGATGAAGGAATTTGACGACATCTCGAAGCATCCTGAGAAGTATAAGCGTTACAAATCCTTCTCTGAACTTCTTGCAGATGTTTCCAGAGAGGAGTCCGCCGATGCTTGATATAGTTTCTTCTGCGCGATTTAGACGGGATTTGAAACTGGCTATTAAACGGGGATACAAGATCGAACTGCTTAACTATGTTGTTGGAATGCTTGCAGCCGGCGAGGAACTGCCGGAAAAGTACAAAGATCATGTGTTGAGCGGGGACTACGGCGGATTTCGGGAGTGCCATATCACGCCCGATTGGCTCCTGGTCTACAAAATCATAGAGGATGAGCTTGTTTTGCTTCTGTCCAGAACAGGCACGCATAGTGATTTGTTCTGATATTGATTGCCAGACGAAAGAAAAGGACAAGTGAACAAAGCCCGGCCGTGTGCAGCGGCCGGGCTTTTCGCGTCAGATGCCCTCCAGCAGCGCGGGGTCGATCCGGCGGTCTTTGTAATAGAAGGCGCGCTCGTGCTCGCCGAGGGGGCGCAGCACGCGGGCGGGGCTGCCCACGGCCAGCACGTTGGCGGGCAGGTCCTTGGTGACGACGCTGCCTGCGCCCACCACCGTGTTGCCCCCGATGGTGACGCCGGGCAGGACGATGACCCCCGCGCCCAGCCAGCAGTTGCGGCCGATGCGCACAGGCATGTTGTACTGGTAGTTGCGCTGGCGCAAAGCCCCCAGCAGGGGGTGCCCGGCGGTGGCCAGGATGACGTTCGGCGCAAGCATCGTGTAGTCGCCCACGTAGATGTGGGTGTCGTCCACCAGCGTCAGGTTGAAGTTGGCGTACACGTGGCTGCCGAAGTGCACGTGTTTGCCGCCAAAGTTTGCGTGCAGGGGCGGCTCGATGTAGCAGCCCTCGCCGATCTCGGCGAACATCTGCCGCAGCAGCGCGGCGCGCTTTTCGCCCTCGGTGGGGCGCGTCTGGTTGAAGTCGTACAGCCTGTCGAGGCACGCGGTCTGCTCCGCGACGATGTCGGGGTCGTCGGGCAGGTAGAGGTCGCCGCTGTGCATCTTTTCTTTTTCGGTCATGGTCGTTCCTCCTGATCTTCCGGCGCAGCCGCCGGGTCTTGTGCTTCTGCTGCCTCTATTATAAGGTAGAACGGCCGGCTTTTCCAGCGCTTTTTTATGCCCGCCCGGGCCGAAACATCCGCTTGCAAATCCGCCCCGCAGCCGCTATAATAAGATGGTATGCACTCCCAGCAGCACTGCCTGCACGAGCGCGCGGCTGGTCTCCGCGCATGGGGCGGCCCGGCCGGCCTGCCCCGGGAAAGGAAACATCACATGGCTTCACTGACGACATTCCGACTTTTGAAACAGGAGCACGCGGCCCGGCGGGGCGAGTTTTGCACCGTACACGGCACGGTGCAGACCCCGGCCTTCCAGAACGTGGCCACCGCCGGCGCCATCAAGGGCGGCCTGTCCGCCCAGGACCTTGAGCAGATCGGCGCGCAGGTCATGCTGTGCAACACCTACCATTTGCACCTGCGCCCGGGCGACAAGCTGGTGGCCGAGCTGGGCGGGCTGCACAAGTTCACCCGCTGGAAAGGGCCTATCCTGACCGACAGCGGCGGCTTCCAGGTGTTCAGCCTGGCAAAGCTGCGCAAGATCACCGAGGAGGGGGTCACCTTCGCCTCGCACCTCGATGGGCGGCGCATCTTCATGGGCCCCGAGGAGAGCATCCAGATCCAGGCGAACCTCGGCTCCACCATCGCGATGTCCTTCGACGAGTGCGTCGAGAACCCCGCCCAGCACGATTACTCGAAGGCCAGCTGCGAGCGGACGGTCCGCTGGCTGGCGCGCTGCCAGGCGGAGCTGGCCCGCCTCAAGCGGGAGGGCCGGGCAATCAACCCCGACCAGCTGCTGTTCGGCATCAACCAGGGCTGCACCTTCCCCGATCTGCGGGTCGAGCACATGAAGCGCATCGCCGCCATGGGCCTGGACGGCTATGCCATCGGCGGCCTGGCCGTCGGCGAGCCCGCCGATGTGATGTACGACATCATCGAAAAGGTCGAGCCCTATATGCCGAAGGACAAGGTCCGCTACCTGATGGGCGTGGGCACGCCCGGCAACATCCTCGAGGCGGTGGCCCGCGGCGTTGACCTCTTCGACTGCGTCATGCCCAGCCGCAACGCCCGCCACGGCCACCTGAACACCTGGGGCGGCATCATCAACATCAAAAACGCCAAGTACGAGCGGGACGAGCGCCCCATCGACCCGGCCTGCGGCTGCCCGGCCTGCCGCAACTACAGCCGCGCCTATATCCGCCACCTCTTCAAGGCGGAAGAGCTGCTGGGCATGCGCCTGGCCGTGATGCACAACCTCTGGTTCTACAACCACCTGATGGAGCGCATCCGCGACGAGCTGGACGCCGGCACCTTCACCCAGTTCCACGACCGTTACGTCAAGGTGCTGGACACCCGGATCTGAAAAGTGCGCTTTTTTCGGATGATTTGCGCTTTTGGCCTTGCATCCGGGCGTATAAACCAGTATAATAGCGATAGACAATTTTGAGAGGAGATTTGCAAATGACTGGCACTGAAAGTATGGTCAGCTTGTTTTTCACCCTTGCTTTGATGGTGATCCTGCTGTACTTCATGATCTACCGTCCGCAGAAAAAGCAGGAGAAAAAGGATGCCGCGATGCGCAACAGCCTTGAGATCGGTGATCAGGTGACCACCATCGGCGGCGTCATCGGCCGCGTCGTCGCCATCAAGGACGACTGCTTCGTCCTCGAGACCGGCAGCGACCGCGTCAAGATCCGCTTCACCAAGACGGCCATCGGCTCGGTGGAAAAGCTGAACATGGAGGGCGCGGCCGCGTCTTCCTCCAAGCCCGCCAACAGCAAAAAGTAAAGACCCCAAAGGCATAAGCAGCGCGCCTCCCCGCATAGAGATAGTGCAGGGAGGCGCGTTTTTATGTCTGGAAACACTGTATCTGCACCTGTACATGTTCTGGCCGCCCTCGCGCTGGGGGCGGCCGCGGCAGCCGGCTGCGGGGCGGCGCTGGCCGCCCTGATGGCGTCCCAGGGGATGGACCCGGCGGTCGCCTGGCCCTTCGCGACGGCGTCGGCCTGTGTGGGCAGCCTGCTGGGCGGCTGGGTGCTGGCCCTGCTGCGGAAAAGCCGGGGCCTGTTCTGGGGCGGCGGGCTGGGCCTGGCCTATGCGCTGGCGCTGCTGTGCGTCCAGCTGGCGGGCGGGGGCGTCCCGGACGCCGCGCAGCTGGCGCGGCTGACGCTGGTCGTGCTGTCGGGCGCGGCGGGCGGCTCCGCCGGGGCCCGCTGCGGCGGCAAAAGGCGGCGGCACTGATTGCAAAGCAGGCGCGAACAAGGCCGGGCCCCGGGCGCTTTGCCCGGCCCCGGTCAGGAGGACAAGTCTATGTGGGTCTATCAGCAAACGGAAGCAAACAAAACCCTCGCGCTGCCGCCCGCCCCGGCGGCGCGGCAGCCCCGGCAGAGCGCGGCAGGGGACAGCGCGCCCCAGGCGGCGGCCCCTTTCCGCAAGACGGAGGCAGCGCCGCTGCGCCGCGCCGTGCCGCAGGAAAAGCCCCGCCGGCACCGCGGCCTCAGCCGGGAATGCGCCGCCCTGGCGGCGTCCTATCTCTTCGGGGCGCTGCTGGCCGGCGTGATGCTGGCCCTGGGCCGCGAGGGCGAGCGGGCGTGGCTC
This sequence comes from uncultured Faecalibacterium sp., assembly GCA_944387975.1. Taxonomy (GTDB): domain Bacteria; phylum Bacillota; class Clostridia; order Oscillospirales; family Ruminococcaceae; genus Faecalibacterium. The sequence continues at coordinate 2,724 of CALXGZ010000224.1, read as the reverse complement.
GCCGCCTACCTCGCCAACTGGACGGGCCTTTTTACATTGGACGGGCCGGGGGCTGTCTGGACGCTCTTCGGCGCGGAGTACCTGACCGCCGCAGCCGGCGCGACGGTGCTGCTGCTGCTCGGGCTGTCGGCAGCCGGCCCGGTGCTGATCTATCTCTTCGCGATGCTGTTCGGCCTCGGGGTGGGGGCGGCCAGCCTGGGGTTGTTTTTGTCCGCCGGCTGGCGGCAGGCGCTGTTCGGGCTGTGCTTTTCGGGCATGCCCACCGCGGCGGCCGCCGCGGCCCTGTGCCTGTTCGGGGCCTCGGCCCTCGCGGTCAGCGCCCGCTTGCAGCAGGCGGCCTTCGGCCGTCAGGAGCTGCCCGCCCTGGCCGGGGCCCGCGGCCTGCTGGCCCAGTACCTGGCGCTGAACGTCCTGTTCCTGCCGCTGTGCGGCCTGTCGACGGCCCTGGCCTGCCTCGCGGCCCAACTGGGGCGGCTGTGAACGCCTAAACCCGCCGGTCTGCGCGGACAAACGGCGGACGCACGGCAGCCTCTGTCAGGATGGCGTACTTTTCAGGATGGCGGTAAGCATTGCCGTGCACTTCGCTGGCACGGTATTGCCGCAGCTGTGTCAGGTCCAGCGCGGCAATATAGATGCCTTCTTCTTCGCCTGCCTGTAAAATGCAGGTATCGCGGGGGCCTTCCATCGTGGGCAGGTATGCCATCCCATCAAACAGGCTTGACCCACCGTTGCAGTCTGGAACTCCCGCCGGGTAATTGCAGGTGGCAATGGCCAGCATGTTTTCGTAGGCGCGGCCGCGCAGCTGGGCTAGGCGGTTGATCTCCATTGGGCAGGCGTTGGGCGTCAGGATCAGCTCCGCCCCCTTCAACATCAGGATGCGGGCGCTCTCGGGGAATTCCCGGTCAAAACAGATCATGGCCCCCACCTTGACGGTCCCGACGGCGGTGTCCAGGTCCGCCACATAAAAATCTTCGCCGGGCGCAAGGTATCTCTCTACGTCAAAATCGCAGGTATGCACTTTGGCGTAGGTCAAGACCCGCCTGCCAAAGTGGTCGAACAATACGAGCGTATTGCGCGGCCCGGACGGGTAGTGCTCCAGCAGAGTGACGCCGATGGCCATTCCCAGTTCCTGCGCGAGGCTGCCAAAGGCAGACACAAAAGGCCCGTCGGCCGGAATGGCTTCGGCCGTCCATTCCGGGACGGGACGGCCGTAAATGCGGTAACCATTGCTCCACATTTCAGGGAACAGGGCGATATCTGCTCCCAGCGTACGGGCCTGCCGGCAAGCGGACAGGCCCTTTTGTAAGTTCTCTTCCAATGTGCGGCCCGGGGTAAGTTGCAAAAAAGCTATGTTCAAATCAGGCATGAGAGTTCCCTCCTTTTAAGGATAGTATACCGCGTCCGTCCGCCAAAGAAAAGCCCCGCCTTGCGCCGCGGGCCCGCGCGTGGTATCATAGGGGCACATCTTATGTGAAATAACGGGGGAGCCCACTATGCCGAGTATGAAAGAACCCAAACTGAAGACCGTTTACGTCTGCTCCAACTGCGGGGAGACCAGCCCCCGCTGGATGGGCCGCTGCCCCAGCTGCGGCAGCTGGAACACCATGCACGAGGACGTGGTGGCCGAAGCGCCCAGGGCCGGCACGGCGGCCGCCAAAGCCGCCCCCCGGCAGGAGGGGGTCACCAGCCTGACGGCGCGCCGCCTTGCGGATATCAGCACCACCGAGGAAAAGAGCCGGATCGTCACCGGCATCGCGGAGCTGGACCGCGTGCTGGGCGGCGGCATCGTGCTGGGGGGCGTCGTCCTGCTCAGCGGCGAGCCGGGGGTGGGCAAATCCACCATGCTGCTGCAGCTGTGCGGGGCCATCTCGGACCGCTACACCGTCCTCTATATCACCGGCGAGGAATCGGTGCGCCAGGTCAAGCTGCGGGCCGCCCGCCTCGACCTGCCGCAGGACAACATCTACCTTGCCGCTGAGAACGACGTGGACGAGATCTGCGGCCTGATCGAAAAGGAAAAGCCCGACCTCGTGGTCATCGACTCGATCCAGACCATGCGCTGCGCCGATATCTCTTCCTCGTCCGGCACCGTCAGCCAGGTGAAGGAAAGCACCGCCCGCCTGTTGGCGGTGGCCAAAAAGCAGGAGACCCCCATGTTCCTGGTGGGGCACGTCAACAAGGACGGCGCCATCGCCGGCCCCAAGGTCATGGAGCATATCGTGGACACCGTCCTCTACTTCGAGGGCGACAAGATGCTGCCCTACCGCATCCTGCGCGCGGCCAAGAACCGCTACGGCTCCACCAACGAGCTGGGCATGTTCGATATGACCGGCCGCGGCCTGACCGAGATCGCGAACCCCTCCCAGATGCTGCTGGAGGGCCGTCCCCTCGGCGTCTCGGGCAACTGCGTCGCCTGCACGATGGAGGGGACGCGCCCCATCCTCAGCGAGATCCAGGCCCTGGCCGCCAAGACCACCTTCCCCTCGCCGCGGCGGGCCTGCTCCGGCTACGATTCGAACCGCGTCAACCTGCTGCTGGCCGTTCTGGAACGGCGGGCGGGCTACTTCTTCGGCAACCTGGACGTCTATGTCAACATCGTGGGCGGCATCGCCCTGCGGGACACCTCCTGCGACCTGGCCGTCTGCATGAGCATGATCTCCTCGCTGCTGGACAAGCCCGTCAGCGACAAGCTGCTGGCCATCGGCGAGGTGGGCCTGGGCGGGG
>CALXGZ010000223.1 GCA_944387975.1 uncultured Faecalibacterium sp. | reverse complement strand
GTTTCATAATGAAATTTTCCTCCTTAAAGAGTCTAGGATAAAGGCGTAAGCTGAAAAGCCCGCCTGTCATGTCATAATTGATACGAAAAACAGCTTACTTCAGGACCTCAGCCTTGCAGGTCTGGGTCACAACATAGAAGAAGTAGTAGTCGGTGGTGCCGTCGGTGTTGTCGACGCTCACCATGCTGGCCTTGCCAGTGTAGCTGTAATCGTAGTAGGTTTCGCCTTCCTTGGTCTCGCTGCCCTTCTTCTCAGAGTAGGTGGTGTCGAGCAGATAGTTGGCAATCATCGTATTGATCTCGGAAGCCACCTTGTTGATTGCCGCATCCTCAGACCAGACACTATTCTGAGTGCTGTTCAGCTTTTTGGCCAGAACAATAGTAGCGGTAGCCCCATTGGCGCTATCATCGGTGTTGTCGACATTCTTATTGTTAATAGTGCAGTCAAAAATCCACGTACCCTTGTTAACGAGGCCAGTAGTATAGCACACGTTGCCAAGAACATCCTGATCAGATGCACCCTGACCCTCGACTTTGACAGCCTTAGCCAGCGCAGCGTCAATAGAGGCGTCGTTGGAGAAGACGACCTTGGCCTTGTTGGTGGAAGACTGGGCGTCGTTGAAGGCAGCGGCGACGCCGGTGGCGGGCTGGGTGACGGGCTCCTTGCCGGAGTCGTTGCCGCCGTTACCGCCGTTATTGGCGCAGCCAGCCAGCATGCTGACAGCCATGACGCCGGCCAGCGCCAGAGAAACGATCTTCTTGAGTTTCATAATGAATTTTTCCTCCTTATGGTGTATAAAAGATAGAGACCCAAAACAGGTGCAAAGGAAGGTCCAATTCCTTTGTAAGCCTATAATATCATATCTCCCCCCAGTGTCAAGCCCCAATTTGAAATTTTTCCCTTTTTCGGGGCCTCAAGTATGCCGTATTTATGCATAAAACGGCCGTTTTTATGTAAAAAGATGCGCCCGCCGCCCCGCGCCGCGCCCGGCAAAAGCCCCCGCCGGACTGGCATTTTGTGTAAGTTTTGTAAAAGTGTGGGCCGGTGCATCTTTTTTCAGCGCCCGGAGGGCGCAAAAAATGCCCGCCGCGGCGTGGCGGCAGGCATAGGGGCGGGCGGGCGTCAGCCCTTGGGGACGGCCACCAGTACGCGCAGCAGGCCGCCGGCGGCGCAGCCCATGGCGTCCCGCCAGCCGATCAGGTAGTAGTCTTCGGCGTTCACCTGCGCCAGCGTCGTGGCGAAGTACTGCCCCCGGTACCACAGGTACACCTGCATGTCATCGGCGGTCTCGTAGCGCGTGCCATTGCTGGCAGCGCTGGCCGCGCCCAGGCCGTCCAGCAGCACGGGCGCAAGCTGCCGCATCGAGGTCACCTCGCCCGCGGCGTCCTTGCCCACCGCGACGCCCCCGGCTGCCACCGGGTACTTGACGGCGGTGTTCAGGGTGGCGTTCTCCCCGTCGATCAGGCACACGTAGCTTGCGCCCTCGCCCAGCCAGCCCAGCACGCTGCTCAGCGCGCCGGAGGTGTTGCCGGCCGCCGCCCGCAGCGCCCAGCTCGCAACGCTGCTGGGGCTGGAAGTCAGGCTCTCCCAAAAAGTGGAGAGGATGCTGCCGTCGATGATGCCGTATAAGATATCGCTGGTAGAGGGCAGCACGCTGTCCGCCAGGGCGGACAGGCTGGCGTCGCCGCTGCCGGCGTCCGCCGCGCCGCCTCCCCCGTCGATGGCGGCGGCCGCGGCGTCGGTCAGGTTGCGCACATCGTCCAGCACGCCGTAGGTCCACAGGTCGCCGGTCACGTCGCCAAGGATCAGCCGGTCGATCTCGCCGGCCTCGTTCGTCGTGTAGTAGCGCACGTCAGCGCCCGTCAGCGCCGCCCCGGCTAGGCGGCCGGGACGTACTGTCCCAGCCATGCCCTCCCCCGTCGTGTCCAGAATTTCCACATTGGCCGCAAGGGCCATGTCCCCCAGCCGCGCGCCGTCCGCGCTGACGGCGCCGCTCATGTGCTTTTCCTCCAGGGTGCGCACGCTCTCGCCGTTTTCGTCCACGGTGATCTGCACCAGCCAGCCGGCGGGCAGGCTCAGGGCCTTATCCACGTTGACGCTGCGGGTGACTCCGTCGGTGCAGGCCACCGTCACCTGCTGCAGCACGTCCGCGCCGTTCGTCTCCGTCAGGCTGCGGGCCGACGCCTGCACCACCCCGTAAAACACCTGCTCCGCCGCGTCGCCGGTCAGCACGCGCACCACCTCGCCGTCCATGCCCAGCAGCAGCGCCACCACCTGGCCCACGCCGCCGCCGTTCAGGGACGACAGCGCCGCCGCGGCCTCGCTGGCGCCCACGGCATACTCGACGCCGGCCACCGTCACGCTTGTGGGCGCGGCCGCCGAGGGGCCCACCGCCGTGATGCGCCCGGCCGCCTTCTCATCGTAGACCCAGAGGGTGCGGGCGCTCACATTATAATAGTAGACGTCGTAGGCTTCGAGCTTGGCCGCGGCCGCAACCTCGTCGTTGCGGTAGACCGCCGCGGGCTCGAAGGGCAGCTGCGTGTCCCCGTCCGCCACAAAGGGCCCTTCCACCGCCTCCAGCAGCACCGAGGACACATCCACCTTGCCCTCCGTCACGCTGAAGCCGAGGCTCTGGCCGTACACTTCGCCCCCGGCGGCCGTGGCGGCCAGGGCGTTGTACAGCAGCTGCGCGCCCTCGGCTATGGTCAGGGTATCGCCCTGCTTAGCGGCCAGGCCGTCGCGCAGGCCCAGCGCCCGGGCCTTGTTCAGCTGCGCGTCGGGGAAGCCGCCGCTCAGGGCCGTCACGTCGTAGCCCAGCAGCTTGAGCACGGCGGAGCAGGCTTCCTCCAATGTAACGGCCTGCTCCGGGCGGAAGCTGCCGTCCGAATAGCCGCTCATCCAGCCCTGGCTGGCCGCGGTCTGCACGGCGGGGGCCGTGCCGCCCCTGTACGGGGAAAAGGCTGCCAGCAGCTGCGCCAGCTGGCCGCGGGTCAGGGTGGCGTCGGGGTCCTGGCCGGCGTCCAGCCCGCCCAGCATCACCGCGGCCTGCACCGCCGTGTTTGCGCCGCCGGCCGCCGCGGGCAGCGCCAGCGTGGCGCAGGCCGTGCACAGCGCCAAAAGCAGCGCGAGTAAGCGTTTTTTCATGGGATACATTCCTTTCTTGTTAGTCGTATCGCAGCGCGTCGATGGGGTTGAGGCGGGCGGCGCGCTTTGCGGGCAAATACCCGAACAAAATGCCGATGCCCACCGAGATGCCGAAGGCGATGCCCACCGACCCCAGCGACGGGCTGACGGTCAGCGACATATCCGTCAGCACCAGCGGCAGCACCTGGTTTGCCGCCACCGACACCACATAGCCCAGCCCGATGCCGATGACGCCGCCCAGCGCCGAGGTCAGCGCCGCCTCGGTCACGAACAGGGCCAGGATGACCCGTTCCTTCGCGCCCAGGGCCTTGCGTATGCCGATCTCGCGGGTGCGCTCCGTCACCGACACCATCATAATGTTCATGATGCCGATGCCGCCCACCAGCAGGCTGATGCCCGCAATGACCGTCAGCACCAGGATGACCATGTTGACCATCGAGGTCATGGTGTCCAGCATCTCGCCCATGCTCATCACCATGTAGCCGCTGCTGGAATGCAGCAGCTCCGTCAGCCCCTGCTCGATGGCCTGCTTGCCCTCGGCGGCGGCGTTCTCGTCCCACAGGGTGAAGGTGTAGGAGCTGGCCGTCCTGCTGGACGAGGCCCGCAGGGCCGTGGTATAGGGGATGTAGAGCACGTCGTCGTCGCTGCCCTCCTGGCTGGACGGGTCGCTGACCTTGGCCTCCAGCACGCCGACGATGGTGTACTGGTCGGCCCCCACCTTGATGGTCTGGCCGAGGGCGTTGCCGCCGTAGCCCACGCGCTCGACATAGGCGCCCACCACGCAGACCTTTTTGTTGTCCTCCACGTCCACATACTGGATGCCGCGGCCCTTGGCCACGGTGTAGCCCGACATGCCGAGGTACGCCTCGCTGACGCCGCTGGCCGCGGTCTCGTCCAGGGTGGAGCGCCCCACCTTGACGCTGCCCGACAGGCCCACCACCGGGGACATGCCCTCGAACAGGGCGGCGTTCTCCTCCGCCAGGGCGTACATTTCGTCCACGTCCACCGTGCGCGCGCCGAAGCCCGGCACCGAGACGGTAAGGCTGTTCGTGCCCATGGAGGCGAAGCTGTCCCGCATGCTCTGGGTCATGCCGTTGCCCAGCCCCACGATGACGATCACCGCCGTGATGCCGATGATGATGCCCAGCATCGTCAGCAGCGTGCGGAACTTGTTGCCCGCGATGTTGCGCAGCGCCTGGCGGAAGGTCTCCCGCAGCATATTCAGGTTCATGAAGCGCCCTCCCCTTTCCCCTGCGCCCAGTCCAGGCGGGGCTGCACCACGGCCTCGGGCGCGTGGGCGTCGCCGTCGTAGACGATGCGCCCGTCCTCCAGCCGTATGATGCGCTCGGCCTGTACGGCGATGGAATTGTCGTGGGTGATCAGCACGACGGTGTTGCCCTCGCGGTGCAGCTTTTGCAGCATGCCCAGCACCTCGCGGCTGGTGTGGCTGTCCAGCGCGCCGGTGGGCTCGTCGGCCAGGATGACCGCGGGGTCCCCGGCCAGGGCCCGCGCGATGGACACGCGCTGCTGCTGGCCGCCCGACAGCTGGCTGGGCTTGTTGTGCAGCTTTTTGCCCAGGCCCACCCGCTCGAGGGCACAGGTGGCGCGCTCGTGCCGTTCGGCGGCGGGCAGCCCCGCATAGACGAGGGGCACCTCAACGTTTTCCAGCACGTCCAGCTTGGGCAAAAGGTTGTATTGCTGAAAGATGAAGCCCAGCATCTCGTTGCGGATCTCGGCCAGTTCGTCCTTGCCCATGCGGCCCACGTCCCGGCCGTTCAGCTTATAGGTGCCGGCGGTGGGCACGTCCAGGCAGCCGATGATGTTCATGCAGGTACTTTTGCCCGAGCCGGACTGCCCCACGATGGCGACGAACTCGCCCTTGTCGATCTGCATCGTGATGTGGTCGGCGGCTTTCACCGTGGTGTCGCCCATCTGGTAGTACTTGCACACGCCGTCAAACTCGATCAGCGCGCCCATCAGAAGCCACCTCCCGGTCCGCCTCCCATGCCGCCGCCTCCGCCGGGCATACCGCCTCCGGGCATACCGCCGGGCATGCCGCCCATCATGCCGCTGTCGCTTTCCAGGGACAGCGCCGCGGCCGCGGCGTCGTAGGCGACGGTGTCCTCTTCGGTCAGGCCGTCCGTCACCGCGATGAAGTTGTCGTCGCTGACGCCGGTGGCCACCTTCACATAGACGTAGCCCTCGGGGGAGGTCATATCCGGCTCGGCGTTGGCGGCGCTGGGGCTGTCCTCGGTGACGAGGACGTAGCCGCCCCGCACCAGCGCGCCGTTCGGGATGGCCAGGGCGTTTTCGGCGCTTTCCACCGTGATGGTGGCGGTGGCGTTCATCCCGGGCATCAGCGCGCCGTAATCGTCGATGCGGATCGTGACCGGGTAGGTGGTGGTGCCGCCGGTGGTGGTGCCGTTCGAGGATACGTTCGTCACCACGCCGGTGAAGGTCTCGTCCTCCAGCGCGTCGGCCACGATGGTGGCCTGCTGGCCCTCCCGGATGGACAGGATATCCAGCTCATCCACATCGATCTCCATCTCGAGGTAATCCAGGTCGTGGATGATGCACAGCACCTCGCTGGTGGAGGTGTCGGCGCCGATGGTCTCGCCGGCCTGCACGCCCTTATAGATCACGGTGCCGCTGATGGGCGCGGTGATGGTATAGTCGTCGAGGCTGTTCTCGGCGTCCTGCATCGACAGCTCGGCGCTGCGCAGGCTATCGGCGGCCTGTTCGGCCTGGCGGGTCAGGCTGTCGCTGCTCAGCTCGAGGACGGCGCCGCCCGCGGCCACGCGGCTGCCCTCGGCGGCGCACAGCGCGGCGACGGTGCCGGCCGAGGGCGCCGTCAGGGTCTGGGTGTTCTGGCAGCGGAGTTTGGCCGAGCCCAGGGCGCTGACGCCGTTCACGCTGGCGGTGGCCGCCTGCGTCTCGGTCAGGCCGCCGGCGTTTTGCACCGCGACGGTCACCGCGCAGGTCAGCATGCTGCTGCCCTCGCCCGCGGCCGCGCCCGAGACCGAGCGCACCGTGCCGGCCAGCTTTTCATAGGTGCCGTCCAGCGTGACCTCGGCGGCCTGCCCGGCGGCAAAGCCCGCCGCGTCCGCCGCGGGGAAATCCACCGTCAGCAGCAGGACCGAGTCGTCCCGGATCGTGGCGACCTCCTGCCCGGCGCTCACCACGTCGCCGGGGCCCACCGCGACGGACAGCACCGTCCCGGCGATATCGCTGCGGACGTAGCGGGCGTCGACGGCGTCGGCGTAGTCCCGCTGCGCCTGGCTGAGGCTGAGCTGCGCCCGCTCGACGCTGTTGGCGGCGTCGGCGCTGTCGATGGTAAACAGCACGTCGCCCTCCTCGACCCGGTCGCCCTCCTGAAAATCCGCGGTGAGCACGTCGCCCCGCACCAGGCTTTTGACCTGGTAGCTCTCGGCGGCCGAGAGGGTGCCCGACTCGCTGTAGGTATTGGTGATATCGCGGCGGGCGGGGGCCACCTCGATGTAATCGATGCCGCCCGCCACCTCGCTGGCGCGGTGCTGGCCGGCCCATACGCCTATGCCCACCACCGCCGCCCCGGCGATGACCAGCAGCGGCCAGCGCCGCCCCAAAAAGGCGCGCGCCCCGCCCGGCGCGGCCTGCCGGCCGTCCCCTTCCTGTGGCTTTTGTTTGAACATACTTGCCCCTCCTTGGGTGTTGGTCTCGCAGGGGGCCGCCCGGCCCGCCTGATGCTACCAGTATAGCGGACGTTTCTTAGCTTTTGCCCGGGGAAAAGCTTAAGACTGCTTTAGATGGGGTGAAGGTTTTATGAAAAAACTCCCCGCTCGGTCCCAAAAACGCGGGACGAACGGGGAGTTTGACTTATCTCACAGGCGGGTCGGAAGCGCGGCCACTCTCCTCCTCTGCGGGGGAACTGGCACGGCCGCCAGGCTGCGGCTGACCGGGCAGTACGGGAAACAGCAAACAGATGCAAAAGCGCCGGCCCATCCGGGTGACGCGGGCGGCGGCGTGCATCTTGTCCATCATGGTCTCGATGCTGGCAAGGCCCACGCGGGTGCTCTCGGCGGCGGCGGGCGCGGCGGGCAGGGCGGCGTTCTCAAAGGCGAGGCCCGCCGCCTCCCCCTCCCGCAGGCAGCGCACGGCGACCGGCTGGGCCGGGTCGGCGTACTTGAGGATGTTGGAGGCGATATTGTCGAAGATGCGCCGGATGTAGGGCAGGTAGACCTGCAGGCAGGGGTCCTCGGGGCCGAGGTCCAGCACGCAGGCAAAGCCGCGCTGGCCCAGCTGGTCGGCGAATTCGGCCAGCGGCTCCTCAAAGATCTGCGAGAAGGGGGCCGGCCGCTCCAGGGCGACCACCGTGTCGCGCGTGACGAGGGCGTATTCGAAGAGGTTGTCCGACAGCTGCTTGATCTGGCGGGCCTTGGCGTCGATCTTGGCGAGGTAGGCCGCCAGCTGCGCCTCGTCCTGGTACTTGCCCGAGGACACGATCTCGGTGTACAGCAACAGCGTGGTCAGCGGGGTGCGCAGGTCGTGGGACATCTGGGTGATCAGGTCCTTGACGCGGGCCGAGGTCTCGGCCTCCTGGCGGCGCTGCTGGCCGAGGGTCAGCCGCATCGAGTCCAGGCAGGCGGCCAGGGCGGTCAGCTCGTCCGCGCCGCGCACCGTCACCGGGCGGGTGAAGTCGCCGCTCTCCATCACCTGCACCTCCTGGCTGAGCAGGCAGATATAGCGCACGATGCGCCGGCAGCCCAGCAGGAACACCGCCAGAAACAGCCCGATGCACAGGGCCATCAGCGCCGCGGCGCCCCAGCGCACCATGGCCCGCGCCGGGTCGTAGTACAGCAAAGCCTGCAGCTCGCCGTCGGTAAAGGTGACGGCGGCGCGCGGCATCCAGTCGTAGAAGGGGGTGGGCTTGCCCTCGGGGGCAGGGTCGGCCTGGCCCGGGCCGGGCTGTTCGGGCTCGGCCTGCTCAGGCATGAAGGAGCTGTAGACCAACACCTGGTCCCGGTACAGCTCCAGCAGGGTGAAGTCCTGGCGGCTGACCCAGTCGCTGATGGCCGCGGTATCGGTGCTGGCCAGCCGCGCCCCGGCGACATAGCTCTGGAAGGCCTCGATGCGCCGTTCGGTCGCGCGCTGGCGCAGGTCGCTGTGCCGCGCATAGTAATCGACGCCGAAGCCCAGCGCCGCCCGCAGCGCCAAAAACAGCACGAAGCACGCCAGCCCCGCCCCCACCAGCAGCCGCGTGAACTGCGCCACCAGGCCGCGCTTTTGCCCGCGCTCAGTCATGGCCGGCGCCCTCGCCGCGGGCGAAGTGGTAGCCCTTGCCCCAGACGGTGCACACGCGCCGGGGGGTCTGGGGGTCGGCCTCGATCTTCAGCCGCAGGTTGCGGATATGTACCATCACGGTGCCGTTGGAGGTGTAGTAATAGGGCTCGTTCCACACGGCCTCGTAGAGGGTCTGGGCCGGGTAGATGCGCTCGGGGTCCTGCATCAGCAGCCGCAGGATGCCGTACTCAGTCTCGGTCAGGTTGACCTCGCGCCCGTCCACCCAGACGCGGTTGCAGTCCAGCTCCTGCTTGACCCCGTGGGCCGCCAGCATCCGCCGCTCGGGCTGCGCGCCGGGGGCCTCGCCCTTGCCGCGGTAGACGGTGTAGCGGCGCAGCAGCGCCCGCACCCGCGCGCTGAGCTCCGCAAAGGAGAAGGGCTTGGGCAGGTAATCGTCCCCGCCGGCGGTCAGCCCCAGGAGCTTGTCCGACTCCTGAGACTTCGCGGTCAAAAACAGGATGGGCACGGTCGAGCGCTTGCGCAGCTCCTCGCACACGCGCAGCCCGCTCATGCCCGGCATCATCACATCCAGGATCACCAGGTCCACCTCGGGGCTGAAGGCCTCCAGCGCCTGCGCGCCGCTGGCCGCCTCAAGGATGCGGTAGCCCTCCCCCGCCAGCAGGATGCGCACGCCGTCCCGGATGTCGGCGTCGTCCTCCACGATCAAAATGCTCTCCTGCGCCATACGCGGCCCCTCCTTCTCTGCATGCTTCTTTCCATATTAAAATAAGTATAGCAGAGCATTCTTGGGATTTGTGTGAAAGCTTTCTTAGCATTTCTTAAGAGGGGCGCGCGGTGGGCGCGGCTTTCCCGCTCAGCGGGTGATCCTGCGCCTGCACATGCCGGTCTTGCCGCAGTGCGGGCAGGTCAGCCGCCGGCGGGTGAGGGTGTGGTAGCCCTTGACGTATTCGCCCAGGGCCGGCACAAAGAGCTGCCCGCAGGACGGGCACTCATAGCAGCCGGCCTGCGCGTCCAGCGCCGCCGCCGTCCCTATGCCGGCCGCACCCGTCGCCACGGCCAGCGCCAGCACCGCGACGCGGGCCGCCGTCGGCAGCTCGACCACGGAAGCGATGGTCACCAGCGCGCACACCGCCACGACGGTGACGCCGGTGCAGGCTGCCGCAAGGATAAACCGTTTCTTGTTCTCCTGATTTTCACGCATCAGATCCATCATATTTTCCTCCGCTTTCTGTTGATAGTTCGCCGGTTCCACCAATTGCCCGGCGAGCAGGTCGTTGACCGTCACCCCCAGCGCCTCGCACAAAGGCAGCATCAGGGCGACGTCCGGCAGCCCGCGCCCGGTCTCCCACTTGGAGACGGTCTTGTCACTGATCGCCAGCGCGTCGGCAAGCTGCCGCTGGGTGAGGCCGCATTCCTTCCGCCTCGCGGCGATGAAGCGGCCTATTTTGAATTGGTCCATGGGGGACGCCTCCTTTCTTCCAGCCCGAGTATAGCACAAAGCGCCCCGCAAAGTACACCCACGGGGCGGAGGATGGAGGTATGCGGAGGGCAGAGATGCGATGATGCGCACGTTTTTCGATTTGCACAGGGCAATCCACCGCCGGTATGACGGAATGTGCATGGGATGTGCAGAACGCGCACAGTTCCCTCCCACGCAAAAAGAAACAGCGCCGAATCTTACGATTCGGCGCTGTTTACGTGGTGCACCAAGGCAATCCATATCCGAACTTTTTTCCTTTGCCGCAGCCTCAGTGGCCTCGCCGAAAGAAATGGTCTCCGTCCCTTCTTTGTAGTTGAAGGTAATCAGTACTTTATCGTCATAGA
>CALXGZ010000222.1 GCA_944387975.1 uncultured Faecalibacterium sp. | reverse complement strand
GGCACGGTGCCGCTGCGCTCGGGGCTGAAGCAGCCCTCGCCGTCCAGGATGTTGTTCACGTCCACCACCTTGCCGTGGTCGTGGGCGCCCACCGAGACGCCGCCGCCCATATGGATGACGATCAGGTTCAGGTCCTCGTAGCGGGCGCCGTGCTCCTTGGCGTAGCGGCGGGCCACGGCCTTCTGGTTCAGGGCGTGGAAGATGGAGCGGCGGGGCAGCTCCGGCATGCCGGACAGGCGGGCCTTGTCGCTCAGCTCGTCCACGACGACGGGGTCGACGATGTAGCTGGGCACGCCCAGCGCGTCGCCGATCTCACGCGCCAGGATGCCGCCCAGGTTGGAGGCGTGCTGGCCCTGCACGCCGGCCTTCAGGTCGGCCAGCAGTGCGTCGCTGACGGTGTAGGTGCCGCCGGGGATGGGCTTGAGCAGGCCGCCGCGGCCGACGATGACGTTCAGGCTGTGGGGGTCGCAGTGCTTCTCCTGCAAAAAGTGCAGGATGATCTCCTTGCGGAAATCCTTCTGGTCGATGACGCTCGCATATTTGGCGATCTCTTCGGTGGGGTGGCGCAGCGTCTCCTCGAACAGCAGGGTCTCGTCCTCGAAGACGCCCACCTTCGTGGAGGTCGAGCCCGGGTTGATGACCAGCGTTTTGATAGACATGGTATCTTGGCTCCTTTCCCTTATTCAGCCTGCAGGTTGGCGGCCACCACGGCGGCCAGCGCGATGGAATTGACCTTGGTCTGGAACGAGTCGGAGCGGCTGGTCAGGATGGCGGGCACGCGGGTGCCGGTCAGGATGCAGCCGTTCTTGCAGTCGGCGGTGTGGACCAGGGTCTTGTACACCAGGTTGCCGGCCTGGATGTCCGGGAAGAGCAGGATGTCGGCGCAGCCGGCGGCGGGGCGGTCCTGCGCGCCCTTGTGCCGGGCGGCCTCGGGGTCGATGGCGATATCCATCGACAGGGGGCCGTCCACCACGCAGCCGGTGATCTGGCCCGCCTGGTTCATCTTGCGCAGCTCGTCGGCGTCCACGGTGCAGGGCATCTTGGGGTTGACCACCTCGACGGCGGCCAGGGGCGCGACCTTCGGGCAGGCGACGCCGCAGGCATGGGCCACGGCGACGGTGTTCTCGATGATATGGACCTTATCCTCCAGCGTGGGGTAGGTCATGAAGGCCACGTCCGTGAGGAACAGCAGCTGCTCGATGCCCTTGACCTCGAACACGGCCACGTGGGACAGGGTCTTGCCGGTGCGCAGGCCGACCTCCTTGTCCAGCACGCTTTTCAGGAAGGTCTTGGTGTCCAGCAGGCCCTTCATGTACATGTTGGCCACGCCGTCGTGGGCCAGCTTGACGGCGGTGAGCGAAGCCTTGACCTTGTCGGGCTCGTTGATGATCTCATAGCCGTCAAGGTCGATGGAAAGCTCCGCCGCGATCTTGCGGATGGCGGCCTCGTCGCCCACCAGGATGGCGTCCGCGATGCCCTGCTTGCGGGCAGCGTCCACAGCCTCGAGGACGGCGTCGTCCTCGGCGGCGGCGACGGCCAGCTTCTGCTTGCCGCAGCTTTTTACTTTCGCGATCAGATCCTCAAAATTCATGGTATCACACCTCGTTCTATGTTCGCAGCACAAAAGGGAGGGCCAATGCCCCCGCATGTTAAAATAATAACACGGTATGCCCCGCGGGTCAAGGGGGCGCGGCGCGCCGCTTTGTTTAAGCGCGCAGCTGCGACCTTCTGTTTCTATAGGTAGGCGCGGGCCGGGCGCGGGGGGCGCTTCGCGCAAAATTGTAAACATCGACAAAAGCTGAGGCCCTTGTCGAGGCAATTTTAACAAATCACCGATTGACAAAACCTTAACAAGATGGTAAAACTATTATAGCGAAACTGGCGCGGCGCCAGGGTGCGCAGCGGCGCATCCGGGCCGCCTGACAGCGAAGCGGAAAGGTCTTGTATATCATGCCCATCGCGATCTATCCCGGCTCCTTCGACCCGGTCACCCGGGGCCATCTGGACATCATCAAGCGTGCGGCGCGCATCAACGACCGCCTGATCGTGGCGGTGCTGATCAACAGCGCCAAGCACCCCCTCTTCACCATCGACGAGCGGGTGGCCCTGCTGCAGGAGTGCTGCAAGGACCTGCCCAACGTCACGGTGGAGAGCTTCGACGGCCTGACCGTCGAGTTTGCACGCCGCCGCCACGCCACCGTCATGGTGCGTGGGCTGCGGGCCGTCACCGACTTTGAGAACGAGATCCAGCTGGCCCAGACCAACTACGCCCTGATGCCCGGCATCGAGACGGTGTTCCTGGCGACGAACATCCGCTGGAGCTATCTGTCCTCCACCGTCGTGAAGGAGGCCGCGCGCTACGGCAGCGACATCAGCAAATTCGTCACACCCAACGTCGAGGCGGCGGTGAAGGCGAAGTTCGCCGCGCTGCACGCGCAGTAACGCAAAAGTCCCTGCGGGGGCTTCCCACAGGGTTTTTGATAGAAGGTTTATGCAGGAAACACAAACCAACGTCCGTACCACTTTTTTGGAAAACAGGAGGCTAACAACATGAAAAAGATCGTCATCGCGTCTGCATGCCGCACCGCCATCGGTAAGTTTGGCGGCACCCTGTCCAACACCCCGGCCGCCGAGCTGGGCGCCATCGTCATCAAGGAGGCCATCAGCCGCGCCGGCATCACGCCCGAGCAGGTCGACCACGTCTACATGGGCTGCGTCATCCAGGCCGGCCTGGGCCAGAACGTCGCCCGCCAGGCTGCCCTGAAGGCCGGCCTGCCCGTCGAGACCCCGGCCGTCACCGTCAACGTGGTCTGCGGCTCCGGCCTGAACTGCGTGAACATGGCTGCCCAGATGATCGAGGCCGGCGACGCCGACATCGTGGTCGCGGGCGGCACCGAGAACATGGA
>CALXGZ010000221.1 GCA_944387975.1 uncultured Faecalibacterium sp. | reverse complement strand
CCGGCCAGGAATTCCTCGCCCGAGCGCTCGCTCAGCAGCTTGCTGATCTCCTCGTAGCCCACGGGGTCGAGGTAGTGCAGGCTGCGGTCCTCCAGCTCTTCCTTGATGTTCAAAATGCCCAGGCGGTTGGCGATGGGGGCGTAGACCTCCATCGTCTCGCGGGCCTTGTCGCGGCGCTTCTGCTCGGGCCAGGCGTCGCCGGTACGCATGTTGTGCAGCCGGTCGCACAGCTTGATGATCATGACCCGCACGTCCTGGCTCATGGCCAGCAGCATCTTGCGCAGGTTTTCGGCCTGCTGTTCCTCGATGCTGGAGAACTGTATCTTCGTCAGCTTGGTGACGCCGTCCACCAGCAAAGCCACCTCGGCCCCAAAGGCCGACTTGACCTCCTCGATGGTGATGGGCGTATCCTCCACCACGTCGTGCAGCAGGGCCGCGGCGATGCTCTCGGAGTCCATCCCCAGGTCCAGCACCAGCCGGGCCACGGCCAGCGGGTGGCAGATATAGGGCTCGCCGCTGCGGCGGCGGGCGTCCTTGTGGGCCTCGTTGGCGGTGCGGTAGGCCTTTTCGATCATCTCCGTGTTGTAGGCCCGGCCGCTGGCCTTGATGGCCTCGGTCAGCTTGTCGTAGGTGATGATCTCGGGCCGCGCCTCGGAGGGGGCCATATAGTCCACCGCTTCGGCGGGGGCGGCGGTAGCCACCACGGTGCCGATCTCCCGCACCTGGTGCTGCAAATGCGTCTTGGCGGTGTAGGAGTCCTGCACGGGGGCAGGCGTTTTCTTTCCCTCTGGCATATTACGTTTCCTCCAAATTCTCCTCCAAACACTTCAGGATGGGCGCGTCGGCCAGGTTCTTCTTGCCGCTGACCCGCACCAGCTCCAGATACGCCGCGCCGCCCTGCTCGGCCACGTCCACCAGGCCCACCTGGCGCAGGGCGGTCAGGGCCACCAGCGTCTTGCCGGTGCCGCCCATTTTGGCGCACAGGGGCTGCAGGTCGCCGGCGTGCCAGCGCCGGGCCTTCAGCTCGCGGTAGACGGCGGCCACTTCCTCCCGGGTGGGGGCGACGAGGCGCCGCTCCTCCGGCGTGAGGGCCGCGCCCCGGCGCAGCGCGTCCACCAAAGCGGCCTCGCGGGCGGCCTCGGGGCCCTGGCCCGCCGGGTGCAGGTCGATGATGCGGCCCGAGAGCTGCGCCCCGCGCGCGCCCTCGTACACCGACAGGCTGAGCGCGGCGTCCACCGCGTCGCCGGGCTGGTAGGGCACCTGCTCGGGCCCCATGCCGAACCAGACGGCGTAGAGGGACGCATTGCCCTGGTGCAGCCGCAGGCGGCTGTGTTTGCCGTCCGAGACGGGGTACACCCCCTCCAGCACGGCGCGCTCCAGCAAAAAGACGGGCGCGGGGTTCTCGGCGCCGAAGGGGGCCATGCGCTCGAGGGCGCGCACCTCCTCCACGGTCACCCGGGCCAGCCGCAGCGACAGATCGCACACAAGGGGCGGCGCGTGCAGCACCGGGCATTCCCGGGCGGCCCACTCGTTCATGCGGCGGCGCAGCTCGGGCAGGTCCTCCTCGCGCGTCAGCAGGCCCGCGGCCATGGCGTGGCCGCCGAAGCGCAGCAGCAAATCGGCGCAGGCGGTGATGCAGCCGTGCAGGTTGAAGCCCGGCACGCTGCGGCCGCTGCCCTTGGCCTCGCCGTTGTCGGCGATGGACACCACCATGACCGGGCGGCCGTATTTTTCCACCAGGCGCGAGGCCACGATGCCGATGACGCCCTGGTGCCAGCCGCGGCCCCACAGCAGCATGACGCGGTCCTCGATGCGGGCGGGCTCGGCGGCCAGCATCTCCTCCACCGCCTTTTCGATCTTCTGTTCGGTCTCCTGGCGCAGGGCGTTGATCTCGTTCAGGCGGTGGGCCAGGGCGGCGGCGCGGGCCTCGTCCTCGCACAGCACCAGCTGCAGCGCGGCGGCGGCGCTGTCCATCCGGCCGGCGGCGTTCAGCCGCGGCGCGATGCCAAAGCTGACGTTGTCCGCCGTCACCGGCTTGCCGGCCAGGCCCACCTCTTCCAGCAGGGCCGCCAGGCCCGGCCGCTCCGTGTGCTGCAAGCGCTGCAGGCCCGCCTTGACGATGGTGCGGTTTTCCCCGGTCAGGGGCATGACGTCGGCCACCGTACCGATGGCGGCCAGCTCGCTGCAAAATTCCAGCAGCTCCTCGGGCATGCAGTCCTCCAGCGCGGCGCACAGCTTGAAGGCCACCCCCGCGCCGCACAGGTCTTTATAAGGGCTCTCGTCGCCGTCGCGGCGCGGGTCCACCACGGCCACCGCGTCCGGCAGGGTGCTGGGGGGCAGGTGGTGGTCCGTGATGACAAGGTCGATGCCGAGGCTGGCCGCGTAGGCCGCCTCGTCCACCGCCGACACGCCGTTGTCCACCGTGACGATGAGGGTATAGCCCTTTTCGTGGATCTTATCGATGGCCCGCTTCGACAGGCCGTAGCCGTCGCCCTCGCGGCTGGGCAGCATGCACTTGACGCTGCCGCCCAGGCCCTTGAGCTGCTCGTACAGCAGGGCGGTGGCGGTCACGCCGTCCACGTCGTAGTCGCCGTAGATGACGATGGTCTCGCCCTTTTCCAGCGCCTGGCGGATGCGGGCCACGGCCTTATCCATATCCAGCAGCTGGTAGGGGTCGCTCAGGGCGTCCTCCCCCGCCAGGAAGGGCAGGGCCTCTTCCGGCTCGGTCATGCCGCGGGCGGCCAGCAGCCCGGCCAGCAGCGCGGCCTCCTTCATCTGGGCCGCCAGGACGGCGTTGTATTTGGCCTCGTCCCACTCCTCGCCCTGGTAGGCGGCCTCCTGCTCCAGCTGGCCGGCGCGCTCTTCGGCGATGGCCTCCTGCAAGACGGCCACGGCCTCCCGGTCGAGGGGGCGCAGCTCCCACGGGCGGCCCGTCATCGTAAGCCCTCCCCGGCCGAAAAGTCCGCCCCGGTCAGGCCGTCGCTGGCCAGCATGCCCTCCAGCGCCGCGATCTCGCTGGACACATCCAGCGCCGCGTCGCTCAACAGCGTGTCGTAGAGGTTGGCGTAGGCCGTGTTCAGCGTGTGCAGGATGCCGCCGATGTCCCGGCGGATGGCCTCGGCGTTGTCGCCCTGCTGCCCCTGCACGTCATTGTAGGTGTGCAGCAGCTTGAGCGTGGTGGGGATATAATATTCGGCAAAGCGCCGGGCCTTGGGCGCGCTTTCGGGGTGGCTCTCCAGCCAGGCGCAGATGGCCTCGGTGGTGGCCTGCATGGTCTCAAGCTCGTCCGCGGCGGCGGGGTCGGCCATCAGCTTGCGCTCTTCGGCCAGCACATGGGCGAAGCGGCGCGCCGTCTCCAGGTGCAGCGCCGGCTTTTGGGGCGCGGCGTCCTCCCCGGCCTGCTCGGGCGCGGGTTCGGGCTCCTTGCCGGGGGTCTGGGGCAGGTTGTGGGCCGCGCGGTAATCGGCGGCGCTCAGATACAGGCAGTCCCCTTTTTCATCCAGCCAGCCGGTCAGCCAGCCCTGGTTGATCAGCTCCCGCAGCTGTTTGCGCAGCTTGCGCTTTTTCATTTGCAGCAGGCCGGCCAGGTCGTCCATCCCGACGCCCGCGGACAGGTCCAGCCCGTCGAAGGCCTCGGCGCAGCGGTTCAGCAGCTTCGAGGCTTCCAGCTGTTCGCCGCCGGAGAGGGCCCCGCCGGTGCACAGGCCGCCGCCCACCATCAGGCCGATGCCGCTCCAGACCAGCACCATCTCGCTCACACTGTCGGCCGGCACCGTCTTAGTACCGATCAAGCAGGCGATGCCCCCCACAAAAAAGCTGAAGGCGAACAGCCCGCAGGTGATGGCCAGCGCCAGCCCGATGCCGAAGCGCTTGCGCGCGCTCCAGCGGATGGCGCGGACATACCCGTCCCCGCCGGCGGGCGCGGGGGCGGCGTCCCGGTCCGAACGCCAGCGCCCAAAGCTGACGCGGCCCGGGCCCGTCTGCCAGTGGCCGGCGTAGTCGTAGGGCGCTTCCTCCCCGGGGCGGCCCGCACGGGCGGCGCGGCGCGCCTCCCGCTGCTGCCAGCGGCGCTGCTCCCGCTCGCGGCGGGCGGCAGCGCGCTCTTTCTCATCGGCAAAGGCCTCCTGGAAGGCCCCGGCCACCTCGCCCACCACGCTGTTCAGCACGGCGGTCACGTCGCTGGCCACATCGTTCATCTGGCGGCCCAGCTCGTCGCCGCGCCCCTCAAAGCCGTGGCGCAAGGCCTCGTTCACCGTGGCCCCCAGGCCGTTCACGCTGACGCCCAGGTCGCGCAGCTGGCGTTCCAGCTCCTCCTGGACGGCGGCCTCCTCCCGTTTCTTTTTGTCCTTCTTATCCTTTTCGTCCATGATACTCCCTCAATTCCCCGCCGGGCTGTACCGGCTGACTATGGCCGAGGCCACCCGCAGGCCGTCCACGGCGGCGCTCATGATGCCGCCGGCGTAGCCCGCCCCCTCGCCGCAGGGGTACAGCCCTGCCAGCTGGGTGGACTCATAGTGTTCGCCGCGTTCCAGCCGCACCGGGCTGGAGGTGCGGGTCTCCAGGCCCGTCAGGACGGCGTCGGGCGCGGCGTAGCCGGCCAGCTTGCGGTCAAAGGCGCGCAGCCCGGCCCGCAGCGCGCCGGCCAGCTCCGCCGGCAGCAGGCTGCCCAGGTCCGCCGGGACCACGCCCCGGTCGTAGGTGGGCGCGACGCGGCCGATCTTCAGCTCGCCCCGCCCCTCCAGGAAGCTGGCCACGTTCTCGGCGGGGGCGGCGTAGGGGCCGCCGGCCCGCCCGGCCGCATAGGCGCGGGCCTCCAGCTCCCGCTGGAAGGCGATGGCCCGGCGCGGGTCATGCCCGAAGTCCTCGGGCCCCACCCCCGCCACGACGGCGGCGTTGGCGTTTTTGCCGGCGCGGGCATGGTAGCTCATGCCGTTGGTCACCACGCGGCCCGCCTCGCTGGCGGCGGCCACCACCTGCCCGCCCGGGCACATACAGAAGGTATAAACGCCCCGGCCGTTTACATGCTGGGAAAGCTGATACTCCCCCCTCGGCAGGGCCGGGTGGCCGGCGGCCTCGTGGTAGAGGCTCTTTTCGATCTCGCTCTGCAAATGTTCGGCGCGGAAGCCGACGCTGAAGGGCTTGCACTGGAACACCAGCCCCCCGTCCATCAGCGCGCCGAAGGTGTCCCGGGCCGAGTGGCCCACCGCCAGCACCAGCGCCTCGCAGGGGATGTCCCCGGCGGTGGTGGCAATGCCGGTCAGGGCGCCGTTTTTCGTGCGCAGGCCGGTCAGGGCCGTGCCAAAGCGCACCTCGCCCCCAAGGGCTTCGATCTCCCTGCGGATGGAGGCGATGACGCCCCGCAGCAGGTCGGTGCCGACGTGGGGCTTTTGCTGCCAGGCGATCTCCGGCGGGGCCCCGTGCGCCAGAAAGACCTGCGTCACGTAGCCGCACAGCGGGTCGCCGATGCGGGTGGTGAGCTTGCCGTCCGAGAAGGTGCCCGCGCCGCCCTCGCCGAACTGGATGTTGGCGTTCTCGTCCAGCTCGCCCGTGGCGGAAAAGCGCTCCACCGCGCGCACCCGCTCGTCGAGGGCGGGGCCGCGCTCCAGCACGATGGGCGCAAAGCCCTGCTGCGCCAGCGCCAGCGCCGCGAACAGGCCCGCCGGCCCCAGCCCGCAGACCACCGGGCGGCCGCGCAGCTTTCGCGCCCCCGGCGTCAGCAGGAACTGCGCCTCCTGACGGAAAGCAACGCAGGGCGAGGCGCCTGCGTAAGCCGGCTCCTCACCCTCATCTTTGAGCGTTACTGCGATGGTATAAACCAGTTTGGGCCGGCCGTGGCGGGCGTCCACCGAAAGGCGGGCCACCCCCATCTGCCGGACTTTGCCCGCGGGCAGGCGCAAAATGGCCAGCGCCCGGGCCTTGGCCTGCTCCTCCCCCTGGGTAAGGGGCAGGCGTATATCTCTGACCAGGATCATGGGTTTCTCGTTCCGTTTCTGTTGCGTTTATTCGCTCGATATCTCACACTGGACGGTGTAATTGCCCAGCGCAAAGACGCGCCCGTCGGCCGGCACGTAGATGCTGCAGGCGATGTTCTGCTGGCCCAGCGCCACCGCGAAGTCGTCGGCGTCGATGCGGGCCACCACCTGGTCGGCGGTCAGCCCCTCCAGCACCGCGGCCGGGCCGCAGAGGGTGACGTTCATCAGCCGCTCGCCCTCGACGGTCAGCTGGTAGGTGGAGGGCAGGTTGATGACCTCGACGTTCTCCGCCGGGATGTTCAGGGTCTTGGTGGCCATCGCGCTGCAATTGAAGCTGACGGTCACGGTGTCGACGTTGTCCAGCGAGACGATGCCGGAGGGCAGGGTGATGGGCATTTCATACACCTTGTCCAGCGCGAAGGTGGACAGGTCGATGGTGCCCACAGCCAGTTCCGACAGCTTGTCCACGGTGGCGGCGGGGCCGGCCACGCGCAGCGCCGTCTGGCTGAGGGAGTAGATCAGCACCGAATCGTCAAAGTTCGGCGGCGTATTTACAAAGCGTACATTGATGGGCAGTTCCGTCGTTTTGTATACGGTCAGCGTGACATCCACCGCGCCGTGGTCCATCGTGACGTACTCAAAGCTGAGCTCCTGCCCGGTGGCGCTGTAAAAGCGCAGGGCCGTCTCGACGGTCACGCTGTCGCTGAGCAGGCCGCTGTGGCTGACCTCGGCGGTGCAGCTGGCCACGCCCGCCAGCTCGCTGGAGGGGCCGGTCAGGGTCACCGTCTCGTTCGAGGCGGCGGTGCTGTACAGGATGTAGCCGTCCTCGATGGTCAGGTAGCGGGTGTTCACCTGGATGGGCAGGGTCTTTTCCTCCACCACGTCGAAGACGATATCCACGGTGCTGTTGGCGTCCGCAATGGCCACCGAGATGTTGCCCGCGACGGCGCTGTTGATGCAGCGCACCCGCAGCTGTAGATTTTTCGTCCCGCTGGAGCGCACCGAGGAGCAGTCGGGGTACACCACGAAGTCCTCGCTGGTCAGCTCGCCTATGGTGTAGCCGTCGCCCGAGATGGTCAGGTTGACGGTGCGCTCCGGGGCGTCGACGATGCTCAGCCCGCGGGAGGTGTACACGCTGGACTCATAGTCATAATCCACCGGCACGTTGAACAGGGGCCGGGTGGTGCCGGGCTGCACCACCGTCGTGACGGCCACCCACAAAAGCAGCGCCAGCAGCGCGGCCAGGGCCAGCCGGACGCGCCGGTCCTCCAGGGGCGAACGGTTCTGGCCGCCCTCGGGGCGGGCGGACTTTTTGATGGGGCTCATTTCTCCTCCCCCTCCTTCTTCCTCCAGTCCATCAGGGACAAGACCTGCCCTTTGATGGTGTCCAGGCCGCGGCCCTTCTCGGCGGCGGCCTCCTTGGGGATCATCTCATCCACCAGGCGGGTATACAGGGTCTGGCGGTCAAAGTGGCGGATCAGCACGCCGTTTTTGGCCATCGAGATGATGCCGGTCTCCTCGCTGACGACGATGGCGATGGCGTCCGAATTTTCGGCGATGCCCAGGCAGGCCCGGTGCCGGGTGCCCATGTCCTTGCCGAGGTCGAGGTTATTGGACAGCGGCAGCACGCAGCCCGCCGCCTTGATGCGCCCATCCTCGATGATGGCCGCGCCGTCGTGCAGGGGGGTGCCCTCGTAGAAGATGGTGCCCAGCACCTCGGGGTTGACCTCGCAGTCGACGGGGGTGCCGGTGCGCTCGATCTCCGACAGGTCGGTGCGGCGCTCCAGTACGATCAGCGCGCCGGTCTTGGTCTCGGAAAAGCGCTCGGCCGCGTCGCAAATGGCGATGATGGCGCTGCGCCAGCTGCCGCGGGTGGCGGGGTCCACATGGCGGACGCGGAAAAACTTCAAAAACCACTGGTCCGTCTGGCCCATGCGCTCGAGCGCGCGGCGGATCTCCGGCTGGAAGACCACGACCAGGGTCAGCAAGCCGACCTGCAGCAGCGAATCCATAATCCAGGTCACGGTGCGCATGTTGGCCGTGGTGGCGATGACGTAGATCAGCGCCACCACCAGCGCGCCGCGGGCCAGCTGGCCGGCGCGGGTGCGGCTGACGATGCCCAGGATCTGGTAGATGACGAAGGTCACCACCAGGACGTCCAGCAGGTCCGCTATATTAAAGGTTTGGAAATTGGCGATGATGGAACTCCAGTTCATGTCGATACACTCCTGTTACAGAGGCTGGATCAGGGCGACGGCGTGGGCCGCGATGCCCAGCCCCTCCCCGGTGAAGCCGAGATGCTCCTCGGTGGTGGCCTTGACGCTCACCGCGCCCTCCGGCAGGCCGAAGGCCGCGGCCAGGTTCCGGCGCATGGCGGGGATGTGGGGGGCGAGCTTGGGCCGCTGGCAGAGGATGGTGGCGTCGATGTTGGCCACCTGCCAGCCGGCTGCGCGGACCAGCTCCGCCACGCGGCGCGCCAGCGCCAGGCTGTCGGCCCCGGCGTAGGCGGCGTCGCTGTCGGGGAAGTGCTGCCCGATGTCCCCCAGCGCCGCCGCGCCCAGCACCGCGTCCATCACGGCGTGGGCCAGCACGTCGGCGTCCGAATGGCCCAGCAGGCCCTTTTCAAAGGGGATATCGACCCCGCCCAGGATGAGGGCGCGGCCCTCCACCAGGCGGTGGACGTCGTAACCATGTCCGATGCGCATCGTGTGCCCTCCCTGGCTGGCCCGGGCGGGCAAGTCGGCCCGGGTGGTGATCTTATCATTGGCGTAATCGCCGGCGGTCAGACGCACCGGCAGCCCCGCCAGCTCGAAGAGGCTGGCGTCGTCGGTGACCAGGCGTGCAGCGCCGGCGTCCAGCTGGGCGCTGACCCGCAGGTATGTATCCCGGTCGAAGCACTGGGGCGTCTGCACGGCGTAGAGGCTGGCGCGGTCGGGGGTAAAGCCGACCAGGCAGTGCTCCGGCACGGTGCGGCCGTCGCCGGGCGTCGCCCGCTTGACGGTGTCCTTGACCGGGACGGCGGGGGCCGCCGCGCCCCATTCGGCTGCAGCCCTGAGCGCCGCCTCGATCACGGCCTGGCTGACGAAGGGCCGGGCCGCGTCGTGGATGGCGACCAGCGCGCCGGACGCCGCCTCGACGCCCTTGCGGGCGCTCTCGGCCCGGGTGGCCCCGCCCCGCACCAGGCGGCAGGGCTTGTGGCAGCGGGCGGCCTCGCGCCCGGCCAGCGCCGCGTCCGGCCCCGTCACGACGATCAGTTCCCCGATCAGGGGGCATGTATCAAAAGCCCGCAGGCTGCGGCCCAACACCGTCTCGCCCCCGAGGTCGTATCCAAGTTTATCAAAGCCCATCCGGCTGGAAGAGCCTGCCGCCAGTATCACGGCCGAAGCTGTCTGTTTCATCTTCCGTTCCTTATCTGCCGTATGCCCCAAAGTGCAAAGGCCCATGCTATCTTATAAAAACCCGATTATTATTATAACGCATCGACTTGTAAACCGCAACCGTTTCCGCACTTGCACACAACAAAAATGCCCCCGCGGACCGCGGGGACACAAAAGCGCTCCCTTACCCTTGTTTAGTGCAGGTAAGTATCGAGGTATTCGTTGATCTTTTCGTAGTAGAGGCGGGCCTGCCTGTTGTCGTTTTGCAGCCCGTGGCCCGAATGCGGGAACACGATGTAATCATAGGGCACGCCGTGCGCCTCCAACGCGGCGGCCAGCCGCCGCGAGGCGGGGAAAGCCTGCACCTTGTCGTGCGCCCCATAGGCGAAGAGGCTGGGGACACTGTCCCCGTCGATCCAGGCCACGGCCGAGATATCCCGCACCGCCTCGTCGTAGGCAGGGGTGCCGATCATCTCGGGGGTGATGGGGTTGCCCGACATGACACTGAACATGGCCGCTGCAGCTTCGGGGCTCTTATCCAAGCCAAAGCAGCTCCAATCCTCAGGGTAGAAACAGGAAGGCCCCACCGCCCCGAACACCATCTTCACCGGCACCGGGGCGGTATCCGCGTCCCGGTAGGCGTACAGCATGGCCAGGGTATGGCCCGCCGACCCGCCCGCGACCGCCATGCGGTCCACCGGGTAGCCCAGCTCCGCAGCTTTCTGGACCACCACGGGGATGCTGTCCCGGATCTCGACCGACTGGGTGTAGACGTTGGCGTCCGGGTGTTCCTCGCTGCACAGCGTATAATTGATGCCCGCCGCCACATAGCCCTTGGAGCAGAGCCATTGCAAAATTTCGCGGTCCTCCGATTTGTCCCCGCTGGTAAAGCCCCCTGCGTGGAGGTAGACCACCAGGCCATACGTTTCTTTCGTATCGTCCGCCGGGAGGTAAAGGTCGAACTTGTTGGCCTTCCCCTCACCGTAGGGAATGTCGGCGTGGACAGTTCCAACTTGATCGTTCCAATTCACCTTGGTCAGACCGCCCAGCGGGTCATACTTCATCTTAAAAATGGCTGACCCCACAAAGGCCGCCAGAAACGCGCCGGTATACACAAGCCCCCACAGCAATCTGCCCTTCCTCCTTTGCTTTGTCTGTCTCATAAGAAATTGCCTCCGAATAATGTGCCGCCTACCAGCAGGTTGAGGACCGCCCGCACTGCCAGCCGCCCCAGAACGATTCCTGCCAAAATCAGGACGGCCAGGATAATGGCGCGCTTTGTGCCAATGGTCATATCTCTTAAAAACTCCTTTCTCTTGACAAGGCGGCCCGGGCGTTGTATCATAGTGCCAAACCGCGCATACAGTTGTAACGACGTTGCTATTGTATCAGCGAAAAAACACACTGTCAAGGAGAAAAGCCAAAATGAAACAAACCGCGCCTTCTGTCTCGCCCATGAGCAACGAGGCCCGCAACAGCTACGTCATCGCGCAGATCACCGAGGCGCTGACCGGCCTTTTGCGGGCAAAACCCATCGGGGAGGTATCCATCAGCGAGCTGTGCGCCGCCGCCGGGGTGGGGCGCGCCTCCTTCTACCGCAACTTCGACAGCAAGGAGGCGGTGCTCCAGCGCCAGGACGAGGCCATGCTGCGCCAGTGGCAAAAGGACTACGACGCCGACACAAGCCCGGACAAGCCCCACTGGATGGCCAGCCTGCTTTTGTTCTATAAGCAGAACCAGGATTTTTACACCCTCGTCTACCGCAACGACAGCCGCATCCTGCTGGACACCATGCTGAAGATCTGCGGCCCGGCCCCCGCGGACCCGAACCTCCTCGCCTACATCAAGGCCTTCGTCGCCTACGGCATTTACGGCACGGTCTGTGAGTGGATCAGCCGCGGCATGACCGAATCCGCCGAAGAGCTGGCCGCCCTGCTGGAGCAGAAGCAGGGGCAGTGAGCATAAAAACAGCGCACGGGCTGCAAGGTCCGTGCGCTGTTTTTATGCATTTGTTTTCCGCGCTGGATGGCGGGGGCGGCGCTTAGGCCAGCATGGGCTTGAGGGCCGCGGCCAGGGCGTCCTTCTGGGCCTGCGCCTCGGCCAGGTCCTTGCCGAGGGTGGTGAAGTAGGTCTTGATCTTGGGCTCGGTGCCGGAGGGGCGGACCACGACGGTCGCGCCGCCCTCGAGGGCGTAGATCAGGACGTTGGCGGCGGGCAGGCCGGTCTCCTCGGGCTTCTCGTAGTCGGTGACCTTGACCACCTTGTGGCCGGCGAACTCTGCGGGCGGGTTGTCGCGCAGGTTCTTCATGATGCCGGCCATCTTGTCCATGC